>NZ_CP150660.1:25000-120000 GCF_038023995.1 Polaribacter atrinae | reverse complement strand
CCAGTGTGGGGGATCTCCCTCTCAGGACCCCTACCTATCAAAGTCATGGTAAGCCGTTACCTTACCATCTAACTAATAGGACGCATAGCCATCTTTTACCAATAAATCTTTAATTAAAACTCGATGCCAAGTCTCAATACTATGAGGTATTAATCTTCATTTCTAAAGGCTATCCCTCAGTAAAAGGTAGGTTCTATACGCGTTACGCACCCGTGCGCCGGTCGTCATCTGTGCAAGCACAATGTTACCCCTCGACTTGCATGTGTTAAGCCTGCCGCTAGCGTTCATCCTGAGCCAGGATCAAACTCTTCATTGTATATTGTAAATATTATAATGAATAAGTTTCAAAAGAATTTGTTTAAATAAATCTAAACATGGTTATTCTACTCTTTAATTACGCTGTCAATTTCAATATTTTCAATGAACTTTGTTTTAATATTAATTAGTAACCCTAAAGCTACTCCCTAAATAAAACTTTGTAGAAAGGTTAGAATCGAACTAACTGACTTTTTCAATAGTCATTCCAAATTTTCTCTGATCGTTTTCGCTGTATTTCTTAGCGGCTGCAAACATACAAACTATTTCTAATCTGACAATAAAAAAATAAACTTTTTTCTATTTTAATTTGCTAGTAAAAAGCATGAACGTTTTGCCGAAAATTTCGGACTGCAAACATACAACGTTTTTTACAAACCAACCTCATAAAAATTAAAGTTTTTTTTGACTCGTTTTTACAAACTTATCGTTTTAACTCCTTAACTTTCACTCGACTTACAACTCCTCAATGAACTCAACTAACAACCCTATATTGCTGTTAGCGGGTGCAAACTTACAACACCTTTTTAATCTAACAACTATTTTTTTACCTTTATTTTAATTTAATTTTATACTTGCTTTTAATAAGCTTGTTTTGAGTGATTTATAAGCTCTATTTTTTGACTATTTTTTGGAGGGTTTATCCGCTTGTTGATGGACTGGAGTATTTCTTGGTGTTTTGTTATAGAAAGTATTCAATACAGTAAGGTTTGTTTGTTGGTTTTCTTTTAATTTTTAAAAATTAGTTCTTATAGTATGTCTGAAAATTACTTTATCAAGAACTTTATTTGGATAACAATTCGTGTTAGGGATAGAAACGGCATCCTTTTGTGAAGTATGAAGCAAAAGATATAGTGGAAAGCCCGACCTTTTTTATCTGAAAGTTTCTTTATTTTGAATACTTATCATTATATAGGACATTAACTTTCTTTAAATCGAACTAAAAAAAGGGAACACCCAAGGGAAACCAATAAATGTTATATAGGATGCTTTTGATACAATTATTAAAACAATGAGATTTAAAACCACTATATTTATCTAATGAAAAAAATTATCTTAGTTTGTATTGGTCTTTTTGTTATGACTTCTTATAGTCAAAATAAGAAAATGTGGGCAAAATCGTTTTTAAATAAAAAAGCACCTGAATTAGTTGTGGGTTCTTGGTTGACAGATGCACCTAAAACGGATGGGAAATTTATATTAGTAGATTTTTGGGCTACTTGGTGTGGACCTTGTATTAAAGGGATACCTGAAATGAATGCTTTTCATAAAAAATTTACCAAAGATTTGGTTGTTATTGCTCTTAGCAACGAGTCTAAAGCTAAAATTAAACGTTTTAAAAAAGCTGAAATTGAATATTATAGTGCAATTGATAGAAGAGCTAGACTTAATAGAAAGTTAGAGATTAAGGGGATTCCACATTGTATTATTATAGATCCTGATGGAATTGTTGTTTGGGAAGGTTGGCCACAATTAAAGGGCTATGAACTTACTGCTGAAGTTATACAAGATTTAATTGATAATTATAAAGCTTAATTGTTTTTTTAATGTTGATTTGATTTTTAAAAAAGATAGTATTCATACAATTATCAACTTTAAAAAAAACGCCTACAAAAACCAAACAACTGTATTATATATAGTTAGATACTCCGTATAGAAAAGATGTTTGGATAATTAGACAGCTTGTACACCATTGTTATGATAGTCACTATAATTCTTATTTATGTTTTAAATGGGGATTGACAAAAGATAAACCAGTAATAAAGGCTTATGAAGATTATTTGGCTAAATTGAACGAATCTAAATATGCTCCTATTTTTTTATCTATTGATGCTTTAAAGGCCTTACTCTCTAGATATGGTTATTTATTTTATGAAAATTAACGGGTACTGAATTAGAAAAACTTTTATTCATCCTTCTAGGAATAATGAAGTTCATTTAAAAGAGAATATATGTATTTATGCTTGGTCATAGTAAACATCTTTTTATACATATAGAAGAGTTAATGATAATAAATGGTTGGAAATAATAGCAATTCTTTTTTATAAAAAATAGTTATCTTGTAAATTTTTAATATCAATTTTATGAAAACTGCCAAAGAATATTTTGACGAATACGCTGTAAGTCATCAAAATGAGACAAACCAAGCCATTCATTACGTTTGTGTTCCCCTTATATTTTTTAGTGTTATTGGTTTACTCATGAGCATACCAACTACATTTTTAGAAAATACTTTTGTGCTTTCTAATCCTTTGATAGAAAATTGGGCTGTAATTGTTGGTCTTGTAATTTCTGTTTTTTATTTACGTTTAGGGTTTTGGTATTTTATTGAAATGCTCTTTATCATTTTAATAGCTATTCTTGCTAATTTTTGGTTAGGTAACCAAGTAAGCTTACTCTATGCATCTATTACTATTTTTGTTTTAGCTTGGATTGGTCAGTTTTACGGACATAAAGTAGAAGGAGCAAAACCATCTTTTTTAAAAGATTTAGAGTTTTTATTGATAGGCCCATTATGGGTAATTCAGAAATTAGGCATGAAGAAAAAATAATATAAAAGACGAAATTACATTTGAATATTTTTTAAAGTTGATATGATAATAGGAGCTATAATTGAAATTAATGTTTTTTTGAAAGCTAAAAAAACTACTTATTAATAAAAAAAACTCATTTATATATTTAGTTGGTAACATAAATAAGCCGTTTAAGTATTCTATTTGTTACAATTAAGAAACTATTAAATAAAAAAAATCGCAAAGTTTATTAATTAAACATTGCGATTTTGATGCTATATTCTTGGTAAATAAACGTTACATTTTATCTCCAAAGAAAATTGTGTTCATTAATAATTTATTGGTTCCAAACCAAAAACCTCTAAAATTTGTATTGTCTGTAAAAACAATAACGCTACCTCTACCTAATCTTTGTACTTTAAAAGGAACTGTGTTTTTAATTACTTTGGCGTTCTCTTTAGAAATATACCCACTTAATAATGGGTTGGCTGTATACTGAATAGGATTATTATAACTCTTTTTATCTGGTTTCATAAACAAGGTTGTTTTTCTAAACAATGCAATTTCATCATTTTTATATCCAAAATTAATTGGATGAGAACGATCTACTTTTGCTTTAAAGATAGCACCACCAATAACTTGTGCTCCAGATTTTAAAGAACGATTTTCAAAAGAAATATCATTAATAGTATCCATTTTAGTTTTATCAAAATCTATCGTTATAAATTTATTACTTGCCAACCATTTAACTGTGTTTTTATAACCAATAATAATACCCCCATTAGTAGTCCAAGTTTTTAATTTTTCTATTGCATCCTTTTCTAAACGACTACTCGGAATAATAATATGTGTGTATTTATTAAGATCTACTCTTGTAAAATAATTCATATCTAAACGAGTTAAATGCATATCGAAACGTTGATCGAATAAATGCCAAATTTCTCCAGAATCATTACCCGTAATTCCGTCTCCCACTAGCATAGCTACTTTTGGCTTTTTAATAGCACTAAAACTTCTAGATCCTAAATCTATTCCTTCATTTAAACCTGTAGTAACTCCTGCAATTTTAACATGACTTTCTATTGCTATTTTTTCTAAAAACTGATACATTTCATCAGCATTTAATTCTTGATTTTGAACGGGAATAAAAACAGTTCCATAATCGTAAGAAGTATCGCCATTTATAAAATTTTTCATAGCTACTTTTGCACGTAAACCTTTTTGTAAAATTGCATTTAAAGCTTTAGGTGTATAATATTCATTCCAAGGCATTAAATAACCATAATCACTTTTAAAAGAAACAATACCTGTATTCATTTTTAATTCAGTAATTTCTTTTCCTGCTTTTGCAAGCGATATATTTTCTGCATAATCTACACCAAAAGCATGGTTAAAAGTCCAAGCAGAAACATCATAAAACAAACTGTCTTTAAAGGTTGTTCTTATATCGAACATTGCTTTTACCAAACGTTGGTTTTTCTGATTCATTGGTACTACATAACTATATCCTTTTTTAAAGTTTTTGCCATTTTGCGTAAAATCATCTTTTACTTCATGTATTTTAATTTGATGACGCTTTAACACTTCTGCTAATTGATAGCTTTTTGCGCCATCTTTTTCATCACCAAAAACAATAGCTTTTTTAAAACCTGTATTTCTAGACTCTTTGTAAAAATCTTGTTGGTATTGTAATATTTTTACACGCATATTTTTAGCGGCTTCTAAAGTAGATAAAGCTGCCGTAAACTGATTTCTTATTGTAAAAGGGAACGTTAAAATTCCGTTTTCTGTTTCTTGAGCGTGTCCTCTAGAACTTGCTTGCTCAAACAGAATACCTATACTTCCGTTAATATCTGGAAATGTAGAACCTTTACCGTAATAAAAATCATCGTAACTTTCTTCTGAAAAATACATAGAACCTAATTTATCAAATGCTTTTGCATGATAAGATCCTATTTCTTTCGTTAAATCCTGATTCATTTGTGGTGTTAACGGATTTGTTCTAGAAGGAATTCCTGGTTGAAAGAAGAAACTAGAGTTACTCCCCATTTCGTGATGATCTGTTAAAATATTTGGTAACCATTTATGAAAACTTGCAATTCTAACTTTACTTTCTGGTAACTGTACAGGCAACCAATCTCTATTCATATCAAACTGATAATGATTGGTTCTTCCTCGTGGCCAAACCTCTGTATATTCTCTATCATTAGGATCTGGATTAATGTTTTTACTTTTGTTGGTATTTGCCCAATATGCAAAACGCTGTAAACCATCTGGATTAAGAGAAGGATCGAAAAGGATAACGGTATTATTTAAAACATCATCAATATTATCAGCAGCAGCTAAATAATACGCAACCGCCAATGCTGCATTAGAACCACTTGCCTCATTACCATGAATGGAAAATCCTTGATAAACAACAATAGGATTTTTTGTAATATCTACCGCATCATTATTAGTAGCTTCAATATGTCTTTTTCTGATACTTTCTAAGTTCTTATGATTTTCTGGTGATGTAATTGTTAGCAACAATAAAGGTCTACCTTCAAATGTAGTTCCTCTATTTTCTATAGAAATTCTATCTGAAGAAACCGCCAAAGCTTTCATATACTCTACCAATTTATCGTGCGTAACATGCCACTCACCTACTTCATACCCTAAAACACTTTTAGGTGTTGGTATTTTTTCATTGTAATTTCCTTTTGGTAAATAATAAGATAAGTCTATTTGCTGCCCAACTATAGAAAATGTAGACAACATAAATAAGAGTAGTACTTTTTTCATTTATGTTTTAATTTGGTTATCAAACAAATATACTTATTCAGGTAATTACTCTTTTAATACTTTAACATTTTATCTATTTCAGTAGAGTTATCCTCTTTTATATTATTGATAAAAAGTATGAATCTATAAAAATTATGATTGGTTATATTCACAAAGACCGAACTACTAATTACCTATAGGTAGGTTTTAGGTAATTTGTAAGTAAAAAAGCAATATGAACTAGTAGTTCTGGTAATTTTAAGGAACCCAAAAATATTCTATCCATACAATTTTACGCATCTAAGTTGTAAAAATTCTTGAATTGACAGAGTTTTATAAAGATATAAAACAAGTACTTACAACAGAATCATAATTGCAATAAAGACAAATACTATTATTTGTCCCCATTTTAAATACACACCTATTTTAGCATGTTCTTTTAGGTAATTAGAAATACTGCCTGCAAGAACAGCAATCATTCCAAAAACTAAAAAGGAAACTAAAATAAAGATTCCACCTAAAGTATAAAATTGAATAACTGTTGAGATTGTATTAGAAAACAAAAACTGAGGAAAAAATGCTAAAAAGAATAAAGCCACTTTTGGGTTTAAGACATTCATGATAAACCCTTTTTTAAAAAGTGCTACGATTGACTCTTTTTTAACACCATCATTAGATAAGACAATTTTCGCATCACTTTTAAAGACTTTGTACGCTAAAAAGATTAAATAACTTGCTCCTATTAATTTGATCACAAAAAAAAGATTTTCATTTTCTTTTATGATTGCAGAAACGCCAAAAGCAACTAAGGAAGTATGCACCAAACAACCAGACATTAAACCAATAACTGTAGCCAACCCATATTTTGTTCCATTAACAATACTTTGTGTAAGTACAAAAATATTATCAGGACCTGGAGAAATCGATAAAATAGACGTTGCTATTGCAAAAGAAATTAAAATTTCTATCATATATTTTTAATCATTGAAAAACCCCTCTGAAATAAGTTTATTTAAAGTTGTTTTCAGAAATTCTTGTAGACTTTGGAATATCTATAAATTATAAAACCTAAAGTTGTTTTAAAATGGCTTTGTTAATTCGTTTTACTAAACTAGGACCTTCGTAAATAAAACCTGTATATACTTGTACCAAGTCTGCTCCTGCATTTAACTTTTCTAAAGCATCTTTTTCTGAATGAATTCCTCCTACGCCAATAATAGGAAAAGATTTTTTTGAAGTATCTGCTAAATATTTAATAACAGCAGTACTTTGTTTTTTTACAGGCTGACCACTTACACCACCATTCCCTATTTCTGCCAAACGTTCTTTAGAAACTTTTAAGTTATCTCTATTTGTAGAAGTATTAGAAGCAATTACACCATCAATCTTTGTTTCGCTTACCAATTCTATAATTTCATCTAACTGATTATTATTTAAATCCGGAGCAATTTTAAGTAAAATTGGTTTTTGTATTTTTTCTTTATTATTCAATTCCTGACAAGCAGAAATCAATTCTAATAAATAATCTTTGTCATTCAGTTTTGCATGACTACCAACATTTGGGCAACTTACATTTAGTACAAAATAATCTACATAAGGATGCAATTCTTTAAAAACCTCACAATAATCTTCTGTATAGTTTTCTGGAGTAGTTGTTGTATTTTTACCAATGTTACCACCAATAACAACTTGTCCTTTATTCTTTTTAAGGTTTTTAATGGCAGCTTCCATTCCGTCATTATTAAAACCCATTCTGTTTATAATTCCTTGATCGTCTTTTAAACGAAATAATCTTTTTTTAGGGTTACCAACTTGTCCTTTTGGGGTTACGGTTCCTATTTCTATAAAACCGAAACCAAAATTAGCCAATTCGTTATATAAAACAGCATTTTTATCAAAACCAGCAGCTAAACCAACAGGATTTTTAAAAGTAATTCCGAATAAAGTTTTTTCTAAACGCTTGTCTTCAAACACATACAAGCTTTTGAATATTGAAGAAACAAAAGGAATTTTACAAAGGGTTTTAACCAAAGAGAAGGTAAAATAATGAATTTTTTCAGGATCGAATAAAAAGAAAATTGGTCTTACAACAGATTTGTACATGCTTTACTAGAATTAATTTAAGTAGCTTATTTCTAGTTTTCAAAATTACACATTTTATAGCGATTAAACTCTAAAACATATTTCAATTTAAAAATTACAGACCATAGCAATCTCAATTTACCTTCTCTTAAAGTAAAAAATTAGAAAAAAAAAAGCCTTTTATCTATTTATAAATTACTATATCCCTTAAAAAAAAGAATAAAAATTAATTTATTTCAAAAAAAAACACCTGTCATAAAAACATTTATAACTTTCTTAAAAAGAGTTTATAACCTTTTCTATTTCTTGAATAAATAACCCTTAAAAGCTATTAATTTCATCATAAAAAAAAGTCTGCTGTAATTAAAGTATTGACCTTTCGACGAAGCAACCTAATTATTAAAAACAAAAAAATGAATACAAAAAACATAGTATTAGGAATAATTTTTGGTCTATTACTAACATTACAAACAAGTGCTCAAGGATTGTTAGATGGTTTTACTCCTAAAAAAGGAGATCTATCTATTACAGCTTCTTATACTTCTAGTAATTATGAAAAATTTTATGCTGGAACTACAAAAATGGACGCAGTTCCTGCTCACAATGAAATTGATCAAAATATCTATAGCATATATGCTAAATACGGAATTACAAACAAATTATCTGTTGTTTTAAATGCTCCTTATATTTCTGCAGAAGGAAATGGAATTGCAGATCCTTTTAACGGAACAACAGAACAAGATGGTTTTCAAGATATTTCTATCGGTTTAAAATACAATGCTTATAGTTTAAATTTTAATAAATTTAATTTAGACGTAATTACAGGTTTAAGTGTTGATATCCCTACAGATTACGAAGCAAACGGAATTTTATCTCTTGGTAATAATACTTTTTCTACCAACTTAACTGCAGGTTTACATTTACAAAACGATGCAGGTTTTTTTGCTACTTTTTTAAATTCATATCAATTTAAAGGAGATGCAGATAATACTGCTGGTGGAAATGATTTTGATGTACCAAATGCATATTACGCAACCACCAAAATAGGATATGCTAGTTCTTTTATTTATGTAGAAGGTTGGTTAGATTATTTAGCTTCTAAAGATGGTGTTGATATTTCTGATAGTACTTTTGTAGGTAATTCCCTGAAACTAAAGTAGAATACACTAGAATTGGTGCAACTATCTACAAAAACATTATTCCAGAATTAGGTGCTAGTGTTGGGGTTAGTAGCGTAATTGATGGTCGTAATATTGGTAAATCTACCAATTATACTGTTGGCTTAACTTACAACCTTAATATATAAGAAACGTTTAACCAAAACTAAAAAAGCTCGTGAGAAATTACGGGCTTTTTTGTTTCTATGTTTTTCTATAGAACTTAAGAATTCTTTGCTTCTCTATTCATAAATCAAATACTTAGCTCTAATCAATTTAAAAGCATCTATATCTTTCTGCCAAGTTTTTCTAATTTCTTGTTCGGGCACACCTTTTTCTATTTGTTCTTGTAGTTTTTTTGTTCCTGCTAATTTGGTAAAGAAATTATTAAAAAATTCTTTAGACGTATTTTGCTTGTAAACTTTTATCAAAAAAGACAAATCTATTTTACTAAGATTCTCTGTTTCTTGTAGGTTTTCTCCGTAACATAATTGATTTTTAAACTTAGGGTATTTAGCACCTTCATTTGCTTGTGGAGTAAAAGTAAAATCGCTTTTTGTTAAAAATGGAGAACCATAAATTTGGAATTGCATTTCGGTTCCTCTACCTGCAGAAACATTGGTACCTTCAAAGAAACACAAACTTGGGTATAGATTTATACTTTTATCATTTGGTAAATTAGGAGATGGTTTTATAGGCAAACTATATGCTGTTTGATGCGTATAGTTTTCTAACGGAATCACTTTTAAGTTACACTGTATTCCGTTTTTAAGCCATTTTTCTCCGTTAATCATTTGTCCGTATTCTCCAATGGTCATTCCGTAAACCACCGGAACTTTATGCATACCAACAAAAGAAGTATGTTCCAATTCTAAAACAGGTCCGTCTATATAATGTCCGTTTGGGTTGGGTCTATCTAAAACAATTACTTCTATTCCTGCTTCTGCACACGCTTCCATTACGTAATGTAAAGAAGAAATATAGGTGTAAAAACGCGCACCTACATCCTGAATATCAAAAACAACGACATCAACTCCTTTTAAATGCGCTTCAGATGGTTTTTTATTTTTACCGTAAAGCGATACAATTGGTAAACCCGTTTTGGTATCAAAACCATCTTTTACAACCTCGCCAGCATCTGCTTTTCCTCTAAAACCATGCTCTGGAGCAAAAACTTTTTTAACGTTTATTCCGTTATAATTATGTAAATAATCTACCAAATGATGTGTAACTTTTTTAGAACCCATAACATTAGGTCCAACTTCTGCCCTTTCTAAAACAGACAATACAGAAGTTTGGTTTGCAACCACAGCCACATTTTTTCCTTTTAATAAATTAAGATACAGATTGGTTTGCGCTGCACCCGTTTTAATTTCTAAAACCTCATTTTTTGAACTTTGAACATTCAATTTTGAATCTTGAACTTCTTTCTTTTGAGCATAAGAAATGAGCTGAAAATTCAGCAGTAGAAATAAGAATAAATATGTACTTTTGAAAGGTTTAAAATTGATCATAATTTGAATTACGAGTTATTTATAGCAAAACGCATTATTGCCGGTAAAAAGTATAAAAATAGCATTTCATCTCCAATAATAAAAATTGCCATTACAGCAATTGCTTTGGGAATTATTATTATGCTAATTGCTGTAGCAACAGGTGCTGGCCTGCAATATAAAATTCGCGATAAAATGGCGGGATTTAAAGGCCATGTTCAAATTGTAAATTACGATGCTAATAATTCTGATGTATCTACCGTACCTATAAATAAAAATCAAGATTTTTATCCGAAGTTTAAAAATGTAGACGGCATTAAAAACATTCAGGTTTTTGCAAATAAAGCAGGAATTTTAAGAACAAAAACAGCCTTTGAAGGCATCATCTTTAAAGGAGTTTCTACAGATTACGATTGGTCTTTTTTTAAAGAATATTTAAGAGAAGGTAGAGTACCCAATTTTAACCAAGATAGAACCCGTGAAGTTTTATTATCTCAGACCATTATAAATCGTTTACAATTAAAATTAAACGATACTATTTTAGCTACTTTTATAAAAACAGCTACTAGTAAACTGCCATCAAATAGAAAATATACCATAGTAGGAATCTATAATTCTGGTTTTGCAGAATTTGATAAAAGTATGATGATTGGTGACATTAGAGAGGTACAAAACCTCAACAAATGGTCTGATAATGAAGTTGGAGGTTTTGAAGTTATTTTAGATAGTTTTGATAAAATTGAAGAAAAAGGAGAAGAGATTTACAGCAATACAGGAGCTACTTTAAACAGTAAAACTATTTTAGACAGTTACCCTGCTGTATTTGAATGGATAGAACTTTTTGACAATAACGTATGGTTTATTATTGCCATTATGATCTTGGTTGCTGGTATAAATATGGTTACTGCCCTACTCGTTTTAATTTTAGAACGTGTACAGATGATCGGTATTTTAAAAGCCTTAGGAAGTACAAATACAAGCATTCGAAAAATATTTTTATACAACGCCTCTTATCTTATTTTAAAAGGTTTATTCTTGGGAAATATCATTGGTTTATCAATCCTTTTTGTACAATATTACTTTAAGTTGATTACGCTTAATCCAGAAACTTATTATGTAACTACAATGCCTGTTTACATTTCTTTAAAAGCTATTGTATTGCTAAATATTGGTACGTTAATTATGTCTTTTTTAATGTTGATTATTCCTTCTTATATCATTACTAAAATCAATCCATCTAAGTCTATTAAATTTACTTAACATTTGGGCGTTCCCTAAAAAGGTCGCGCTTTCCACTATATCTTTTTCTCGTACCTCTAAAAAGGATGCCGTTTCAATCGCTAACGCAAACAAGCTGTTAGCTTTGGTAAATACAAATTGCTGGCAAACAATTTGCGTTAGCGATTGAATGGTATGTTTAAGCTCTTTAACACTTCTTAAAAAGTGTTAAAAGCGAGTAATGAAAGCGCGACCTTTTTGGGAACGCCCAAAAATTAATTTACCTTTACACTCGAAAATAGAAATAATGAAATACGCTAAAAATATATTAGAAACCATTGGTAATACACCATTGGTGCAGTTAAATTCGGTAACAAAAGAAGTAGATGCTTTGGTATTGGCAAAGGTTGAAACTTTTAATCCGGGAAATTCTATTAAAGATAGAATGGCTTTAAAAATGATTGAAGATGCAGAGGCAGATGGTCGTTTACAACCTGGAGGAACCATTATAGAGGGGACTTCTGGAAACACCGGAATGGGGTTGGCTTTGGCTGCAATTGTAAAAGGTTACAAATGTATTTTTGTAATATCTGACAAGCAATCTAAAGAAAAAATGGATATTTTACGTGCCGTTGGTGCAGAAGTAATTGTGTGTCCTACAAACGTAGAACCAGAAGATCCTCGTTCTTATTATTCGGTTTCAAAACGTTTGGGTGCAGAAACGCCAAATTCTTGGTATGTAAATCAGTATGACAACCCGAGTAACGCTTTAACACATTATGAGCAAACGGGTCCTGAAATATGGGAACAAACGGATGGAAAAATCACTCATTTAGTAGTTGGTGTTGGTACTGGAGGTACTATTTCTGGAACGGCAAAATACTTAAAAGAGCAAAACCCAAACATTAAAATTTGGGGAATTGATACCTACGGTTCTGTGTTTAAAAAATACCATGAAACAGGTATTTTTGACGAAAATGAGGTGTATCCTTATATAACAGAAGGTATTGGAGAAGATATCTTACCTAAAAACGTTGACTTTTCTTTAATTGATGGTTTTACCAAAGTAACAGATAAAGATGCTGCGGTTTATACTAGAAAAATTGCCAAAGAGGAAGGGATTTTTGTAGGAAACTCTGCAGGTTCTGCTATAAAAGGTTTGTTGCAATTAAAAGAAAACTTTACAAAAGAGGACGTTGTTGTAGTTGTATTTCATGATCACGGAAGTAGATATGT
The DNA here is from genome assembly GCF_038023995.1 of Polaribacter atrinae. NCBI lineage: Bacteria > Pseudomonadati > Bacteroidota > Flavobacteriia > Flavobacteriales > Flavobacteriaceae > Polaribacter > Polaribacter atrinae. The sequence continues at coordinate 107,223 of NZ_CP150660.1, read as the reverse complement.
GGGTAAAATGTTTAATGACGATTGGATGCGAGACAGAGGTTTCTTAGAAGAAGACATTAAAACTGCTGCTGGTTTAATTAAAAACCATGATAACACTCCTTTGGTTGCCGCACAAACAGAAGAATTGGTTTCGCATGCTATTGAGCGTATGAAAGAATATAAAATTTCTCAGATTCCAGTAAAAGATATTCACGGTTTTGTAGGTTCTATTAATGAGTCTGTTTTATTACACAATTTTATTGCTGATAAAAATATTGCAGACAAACCTATTAAAGACATTATGGGTAAACCATATCCTATTGTAAAAATAACTGCAAAATTAGAAGATATTTCTAAGTTGATAACCAAAGAAAATGATGCTGTTTTGGTTGATTTAGAGAACGGAAATCATCAGATTATTACAAAGTACGATATTATTAGCGCTATGTAATTTTAGGATGCGAAACTAGTTTCTGAATCTTATAATTTATACAAATAAAAACACCTTTAACGAGGTGTTTTTTTTATGCTCTTTAATAATTACAAGTGTGTAATAAAATTTATGAGAGTTCTATTTTAAAAAAAAATAATACGCATCTATACTTGTAATCAATCTACTCAATGCAACTTTTTTTTAATGGATACTTCTCTTACCCTTCATAAATAAGGGTTTATTTATTTTACTTGTTATAAAAAACAACATCTCTGTTATTAGATGTTTAATTTGTTGCATCTAATTTTGTTCTGTAAAACTATCTTTAAATGCTAAAGAAAAAGAATATCCTCTTTTCTACAACCAAATAAAAGTTAACTAAAATTGTAAAATGACAAACTGATTATTTCTAATAATAGAAATTTCTATACCTAATTTTATGAAACACAAACCTTATTTAGAATAAACATATTTTCATAATATTTAGTTACCAAATTCTGCATTTTATCAGAAATATTTTTAATTTTAAGAGAAATGGGTATGATACCGATTGGATTGAAGAAACATTCTCGCCAGCTATAATGCACAGAAACGACATTAACCTATCTGGTGCTACAGAAAAATTATCATATTATACTTCTGCATCTCATTTAGACCAAGAAGGTATCGTTGGTGATGGCAGTACTTCTTTTAAGAGATCTACTTTTAGAGTAAACTTAAAAGCTGATGTTGCAAAATGGTTAGAAGTGGGTGTTAATTCTACCTATTCTTCTTCAGATAAAAGCGGAATTCAAGAAAACAATGATACAAGAGGAGTTATACAAAATATGTTGATTATAGATCCTTTAACTCCTGTTACTTATACCAATGGAAGTGTACCGCAATCGGTTATAGATCGTGCTAACACAAACAATGTTCCTGTATTAAAAGACAGAAATGGCAATGTATATGGATATCCAAGTTATTCTACAGGAGAAGTAATAAATCCTGTTGCCTATGCAAACAACATTAATAGAACAACTGTAGATGCGTATCAATTCTTAACCTCAGCGTATTTAAAATTTAAACCTTTTGACGGTTTCTCTTTTACAACAAGGTTAGGGTATGATAAAAATCAATGGGATACCAGAAATACTGTCACCCCATATTATGTATCGTCAGAAGCAGCAAATACAACCTATACAGGTTCTCAAACAATTGTAAAATCTAAAAGATGGTTGTGGGAAAACTTTGCTTCTTATGAAAAAGTAGTTGGTAATCATAACTTTAAATTATTAGCAGGATATTCTGCAGAAGAAACAAGAGTTACAACACCAACATCTAGAAGTGGTTCTGCTTCTATTGCAGACTTTGTAGGTTTCGATTTTGACTTACCAGACTTTAACACACAAATAAACTTAATAGATCCATCACCAGATAATATGGTATCTATGTTTGGTAGATTTTCTTACGATTATTCTGGTAAATATTTATTCGAAGCCTCTGTAAGAAGAGATAAATCAGATAAGTTTCCAACAGCAAATAAAGCAGGTACATTTCCAGCATTTTCTGCAGGTTGGGTAGTTTCTAAAGAAGATTTTTGGAAAGAAGACTCTAAATTAAATTATTTCAAATTAAGAGCAAGTTGGGGACAAAACGGAAGTAGAAATAACTTAAATGGTAACTCAGATAGAACCTATATTACCTCAACAATAAACGGACAAAGTATCGATTATTTAGGAAATACAGGAGCACAAATTACGGGATATTCTAACCTTAACTTAGTATGGGAAACATCAGAACAATTAGATTTAGGTGTAGATTTGAAAGCTTTACAAAACAGGTTAACTTTCTCTGTTGATTATTATAAAAAGACAACAAGAGATGCCATTATTAACGATGGTTCTTTAATTACACCAGGTTCTGCAGGGTTTGTTTTTAATGAGTTTAATGCAGGTACTATAGAAAATAAAGGTTTTGAATTTGAAATAGGTTATGGAGATACAACAGAAAACGGTCTTAGATATAATCTTAATGCAAACTTATCTACTTTACAAAATAACGTTACAGAAATTCTTTTTGTTCCAGAAGGAACTTCTCTACCTGGAGCTGGTGCTCCTCAAAATGCAGATGGAATTACAAGGTTTACAGAAGGACAACCATCTTGGTATTTTTACGGATATAAAACAGACGGAATTAATACTGCAACTGGAGAAGTAATCATAAAAGACACAGATGGTGTTGCAGGAATTACTTCTGCAGATAAAACAAATATAGGTTCACCACATACAGATGTTTTATTTGGTGGAAACATCAACTTAGGTTATAAAGCTTTTGATTTTAACTTACAATTTCAAGGAACTATAGGTAATGATATTATTGCAACGTATCATCAACCATCAAGACCTATTACCAACAAACCTGTCCACTTCTTTAATGAGAGATGGCAAAACCCAGGTGATGTAGCTAATTTTCCAGGCGCTGCAAGTGTAACTGGTTCTTATGAAACAGATTTAATGGTAGAAGATGGTTCTTTTATGAGAATAAAACAAATTCAGTTTGGGTATACTTTACCAGAAAAATTCACCAACAAAGTACATCTCAAAAATTTAAGAATGTATGTTTCTTTAGATGACTTTTTCACCATTACAGGATACAAAGGTTTAGATCCAGAAATAGGAAATTTTAACTATAATTCTATAGGTGTAGACAGAGGTTTTTACCCAACAGCTGCCAAAGCAGTATTCGGACTCTCTTTAGATTTTTAATAAAAAATACAACATATTATGAAAAAAACATTTTTAACAATTATAGGAATTCTTTTTCTAGGAATCTTTTCTTGTACCGATGAGTTTACAGAAAACCCTAGAATAAATGTAGAAGAATTAGATACATATTTTCTTGAAGAAGAAAATGTAGAAACGGCAATTATAGGTATCTATGATTTAATGCAACACAACTACAGCAAAGATTGGAGCAGCGCTTTTTTAGTAAAATTACTTCCAGGTGACGATTCTAATGCAGCCGGTGGAAATGAAAATGATCAAAATCAACTTCAAAACATTGATGATTATGCCAAAGTATCGTCATCTAATGTATCTATAGCGAGTGTTTGGGATTTATATTACAGAACTATTGCACTTTCTAACTTAGTTATCAATAACATTTCTGATAGTAATTTAGGAAATAAAGACAGAGCTTTAGCAGAAGCAAAATTTATGAGAGCTTGGTGTTATTTTGAGTTAACTACCATGTTTGGTGATGTTCCTTTAAGATTAACATTACCTGAAAAAGCTGAAGATTTTGGAATAGAAAAATCTTCTAGAGCAGCTATTTATACGCAAGTAGAATTAGATTTAACTGCTGCAATTGCTGATTTACCGGGTAAAGGACAATCAGATAGTTTTAGAGCAACATCAGAAACTGCAGAAGCATTAATGGGAAAAGTATTGGTTTTTCAAGAAAAATATAGCGATGCTATCCCTTTCTTTAAATCTGTAATAGACAACCCTGCTATAGACTTAGAAACAAACCCAGAAGACGTTTGGAGTATCCATAAAGAATTCGGAAAAGAATCATTATTCGAAATGGGATACATATCTACATCAGCTAGAGACTGGGGAAACCTTGCTTGGGGTGGTAGAAACGAAAGTAACTTACACATACAACTAATGGGCCCAAGAGGTGATGGAATTTTTGATGTTACTGGAACAGGTCTTATTAACGGTTGGGGATTTAACTTACCTACTAGTAAATTGGTAAAAGCTTTTGAAGCCGCTGGTGATACAAAAAGAAAAGCAGCAACGCTTATGACAGAAGCTAAATTAATTGCTGCAGGTGGTTCTGTAGACCCAACAGCAGCAACTGGTGGTGTAATTTGGGATTATGAAGGTGCTATTAGAATAAAATATGGTACAAAACTAGAAGACACAAGTAGTGATGGTGTTAAAGAATTAAATTACGGTACAAACTACAGACTGTTTCGTTATGCAGAAGTATTATTATTAGCTGCAGAAGCTTATAATAAAGACGGACAAGACGGTATGGCAAGAACAGAGTTAAATAAAGTTAGAAACAGAGCTGGTTTAGCAAATATTGATGTGAATTTAACAGGTGATGCGTTATTTGAAGCTATTGTTAATGAAAAATTCTTAGAATTACCACATGAAGGACAACGTTTCTGGGATTTAGTTCGTTGGGGTAAAGCAGCAACAGAATTATCTGGAACCGGTTATAGCTCTACAAATGATTTATACCCTATTCCAATTACAGAAATCGATAAAAATTCTAAGTTATCTCTTACTGATCAAAACCCTGGATACTAAAATAAAAGTCCCCCTATTTTAATCAGAAAGTAAGGCAGTATGAAAACAATTTTCATGCTGCTTTCTTTATTTATAACAATGGTAGAGTTACAAGTCTCCTATCATAATTAGCTAAGAAAGGAAAAATAATGCGTTAGAGAATAATATTATAGGTGTTCCTATTTTTATAAAAGCAATAAAAAAAACCTCTGTTTAAAATAGTTTTAAACAGAGGTTTTTTAAATATTTAGGCTATTGTTTGTTTTTAATACCCAGAATTTTGTACAAAATTTTCATTTTTATTCATCTCATCTTGAGGAATTGGTAATAAGTATCTAAACTCTTTAAAATTAGATTGAGGTTCTAATCCATCAATATTAAAAACTTCGTTTCCTAAATCTAAACGAACAATATCATACCATCTTTTAAATTCAAAAGCAAACTCCACACGTCTTTCTTCTATAATGGTTGTTCTTAAATTTTCTTGATTGATAATAGCATCAACATCTTCTGGATAACTTGAAGCCATATAAACCCCGTAGCCACTTCCTTCAAAATTAATAGCACCTGCATTTCTTGCACGTTTTCTAATTTTATTTAAATATCCAACAGCTTCTGTAATTAAACCTAATTCGTTTGCAGATTCTGCAGCAATCAATAAAACTTCTGCATATCTAAAAGCAACAAAATCTAAATCAGATCTCCATCCTGCAGTAGTTCTCCCTTCTCCTGGAAATCTATTAAACTTTGCAATATGTGGTCTTGCTATTTCAAAATCGGTATAAGGCCTTACAACATCAGTACCATCATCTAAGATTAGAGAATCTGCTAAACTTACTTTTAATCTGTAATCTCTAACATCCCAATTATTATAAACATTAATATGAGGAACTAACATACTCCATCCTCTTATAGGTTTCACTCCACCTTCTACTCCATTAAATGGTCCAACTTTATTATCGTTTTCATAAGTAACCGGATTAGGATTTTGCCCAGTTTGATTATTCGTAAAATCTATTGTAAAAATATCTTCTGTAGAAATCCACTGTTCACTATTTCTGAAAATATTCTGATAATCATCTTGTAAAGCATAGTTTAATTGACCAGCATTATCAATTACCCATTTCGCATTTTCATAAGATTTCTCCCAATTACCTAAAGTCAAATATATAGATGATAAATAAGTAGCAGCTGTACCTTTAGACGGTCTAGATTTTACACTTCCCCTAGAGGTCATCTCTAAATGATTAAAAGCAAACGTCATATCTTCTAAAATTTTAGCATACACTTCTTCTTTAGTAGCTTGTTTTATACTTAAAGGATCTGCAATATCTGGATTATCGATATAAGGAATGTTACCATAAAGTCTTACCAAATGATAATACAAAAATGCACGAACAAACCTTGCTTCTCCTTCCACAAGAGTTTTCTCTTCTTCATTTGTATCCTTTAAAAGACCTATTCCTTTTATTGCTGTATTGACTGTTGCAATTGTTTGATATGAAGATGCCCAAACATCGTTTACATAAGAGTTTGTTGGCGTTACTAAAAATGGACTAAACTCGGCATAATCACCAAATTCATATCCGTTATCTACCATGTCACTCATTAATTGTAACGGAACTGTAAGTCCGGCTCCATAATAACTAGAAGAAGCCATTAAGCCATATGTACCATCTATCATTGGGTACACATCATCTACTGTATTAAAAAATCCTTCTGGAGTTAAAGAGCCTTCTGGAGTTTCATCTAAATCTACACAACTCACCATAAAAGTTAAAACAGCTAATGCAGATAATTTTATTATATTATTCATAATTATAATTTCAATTTTTTATTAAATACTAAAATTCTATGTTTACCCCTAAAGTGAATGATTTAACGTTTGGATAACTACCATAATCTAGTCCTATATTACTACTAGAATTACTATAAGACACTTCTGGATCTATCCCTTTATAATCTGTAATTGTAAATAAATTTTGCCCACTTAAATAAAGTCTTGCAGAAGACAAACTAATTTTAGATAACAAAGTTTCAGGGAAATTATATCCCAAAGAAATATTTTTTACTCGAATATAACTGGCATCATCTATCCATCTATCTGAGGTTACAAAACTTCTACTTACTCTTGCTTGTGGAATATCTGTATCTGTATTTGTTGGTGTCCAACGGTTAAGAGCATCTGTAGTAACATTGGTTCTTCCGTTTAAAGCGCCTAATTCCATTAAAGTATAATTTAATATTTCTCCTCCTTTAGAACCTTGAATAAAAATATTAAGACTTAAATTTTTGTAGCTAAAATCATTATTCCAACCCCAACTAAAATCTGGATGTGGATCTCCAATTACTGCTCTATCATCATCCGTTAAAGCACCATCTCCATTAAGGTCTTTAAACTTTTCTCCTCCAATTTCTTCTCCGCCAACAAGTACATCATCTGCAGTTTGTACAACACCCTCATAAATATATCCCCAGAATTGACCAACAGATAACCCCTCTCTTAATAATTGAGTAGTTCCTGCTCCAGACAATGGCGATGATGAATAAAATATATCATTTCCGTCGGTATCATTATCTACCAATTTTATTATTTTATTCTTATTGAATGAAATATTAGCGTACGTTTTCCATTTTAAATCACCTTGTAAGACATTTGCATTTACAGCAAATTCAAATCCTTTATTTTCTACGGTACCAATGTTTTGTAACTGCGTTAAAAAACCTGTATAATTTGGTGTTGGTACATCAAATAAAAGATCATTGGTCCTCATATTATAATAATCTAAAGTAACACCAAATCGATTTCTTAAAACCTGAAGATCTAACCCAATATTTGTTTGTGTAGTGGTTTCCCAAGTTAAATCATTATTAGAAATGGTAGACGGTCTTATTGCGGTAACAGTACTACCTTGAACTGTAGAAAAAACATCTGTAAAAGATGCTAAAGATTGATAAGGACTAATTGCCTGGTTACCAACTTGACCATAACTCATACGTAATTTTAATAAGTTGATGACGTTTGATTCTGATAAAAATTGTTCTTCAGAAATTTTCCATCCAAAAGCTGCTGATGGAAAAAAACCTTACTTATTATTTGCTGCAAATACAGAAGCTCCTTCTTGGCGACCAGTAAACGTAAATAAATATTTATTGTCTAACGTGTAATTAATTCTACCAAAGAAAGCTTCAAAAGCAGTTTCTGATAATTCTGAATCTACAGAAGCAGGGTTTGTTCCTCCTCCTAAATTCCAAAAAGAAAAAGAATCAGAAATAAAACCAGAAGCAATTATATTAGATGATTCTGATCTATCTTTTTGTAAAGAATAACCCGCCATAATAGAAAAATCATGCTTTTTACCGATCGTTTTATTGTACGTTAAATAATTTTCGTTGATAAAACTTGTACTCTTTCTTGTACTAAAAGTAGCTTCACCACCTACACTATTCCCTCTATCTAAAGTTGTTGGATAATAACGTCCGGTTCTAGATTGATTGATACTAACACCTAAAGTCGATTTAAATTTTAAATCTTTAAAAAGTCCAACTTCTGCATATACATTTCCCTGAAACAAATCTGTAATTGTCTCATTTTTATACTCTTTTGCTAAAGCATACGGATTATCAATAGGGTAACCAATGGTACTTAAAGAATTGTCTCCATTTTCATCTGTAACTCCTTGTGTTGGCGAAAATTTATAAGCTCCAGAAATTACACCTGTTTGTGCTGCATCTCCTCCTTCTTGACTTTTAACTCCGTTTTTATTAGTTCTACGAACAAAAATACTTGAACCTAATTTTACAGATTCTGAGACCTTTAAGTCTAAATTAGAAGTTATAGAGTATCTATTAAAATCTGAATTTTCTACAATTCCTTTTTGATCAAAAATAGAACCCGATAAATAATAGTTTACTTTTTCCGTTCCTCCAGAAGCAGATAGTTGATAATTTTGAACTCCACCAGTTCTGTAAATTTGATCTTGCCAATCAATTCCTTCTCCTGTAAACTCAGGCACAAAACTAGGATCTAATTCATTTATAAAAGAAGTAAACTGGTCTGCATTTAATAAATCTAAGCGATTAATTTCTTTCTGTGTAGAATAAGAAGAAGAAAAACTAAATTGTGTCTTTCCTTTGGTACCTCTACTTGTACTGATAATTACAACTCCATTTGCTCCTCTTGCTCCATAAATTGCTGTAGATGAAGCATCTTTAAGAATTTCCATAGATTCAATATCTTCCGCAGGAGGCATTACACCTCCAATAAAACCATCAACAACAATTAAAGGATCGTTACCTGCATTTATAGAGGTATTTCCTCTAATTTGAATGCTATAACCAGAACCTGGCGCTCCGTTTGTAGCTTGCACAGTTACACCTGCAGCTCTACCTTGTAAAGCTTGTGTTGCATCCATAACAGGAAAAGCAACTAAATCTTCTGAATCGATAGAAGAAACAGACCCCGTTAAATCACTTTTTTTAACACTTCCGTACCCTACAATAACAACTTCATCTAAACTAGATGAATCCATTATTAAACGAACAGAGATTTCTTTTTTTCCTTCTAACGGAACTTCTTTAGTTACAAAACCTAAATAAGAAACTACAATTACAGCTTTATTATTAGAAACTTTTAATGAAAACCCTCCATTAAAATCTGTTGTAACTCCATTATTTGTTCCTTTTTCTAGAATACTAGCACCTGGCAAAGGTTCACCTATTTCATCAACAATAATACGCGTTATGGTTACTTTTTGTTGCAACACGTTTTTATTAGTTTCTTTTATTTTACCTATTAAAATTTCATTACCATTCACTTTAAAATCAAACTGAGCACGTTTTCCTAAATCCTCTAAAATTAAAGTCAATGGTTTATTTTGATAAACAGCGTTGTATTGCTGATGATTCTTTGCTATAAAATTGCCATAAGTAATGTTAAAGTGTGTAACGTTAGATATTTTATTTAAAATTGTTACCAGCGTAACTCCTTTTTCATTTAATGTTAAATTTGTTACATCAATATTTTGCGACGATCCATATAGTTGAATCGTACTAAAAAAACATACAAATAGTATTAGTTGTAATGTTTTACTGTAAAATTTCTTCATTTATTTAAGTGTTATTTTTATTTAGTTTTTAATGTAATTCTTATTGTTTTTATTAATTTACCTTACTATTTTTTTACTATTTCAACCATATTATTATTTTTGATTAGTTTTACTTCGTTGATAAAATTTACACGTACTAATAATTCATCTAATGTTTCATTTTTAGACAATCGTAAAGAATAGAAATACGCTTCCTTAATCTCTTCGGTTTTAAAGACAAATGGAATTTTATATAACTTCTGAAGCTCTATTGCTAACTCTTCAATTTTTATTTTTTCTAAAACCACTTCTTCTTTCCACCAAAGGTTTGTTACTTCTGCATTTACTTCTTTCTTGTATAGTTTGTTTGTTTTGTTATTATAGATTACTTTTTGGTTGGGAGTAATAAATACAGATGCTTCTTTAGAGGTTACTTTTACCAGGCCTGTATGAACCACCACTTCTGTAGTAGTTTTTGCTTCTCTTATATTAAAAGAAGTCCCTAGCACTTTAGTTCTAATGCTACCAGATTGAATTACAAATGGTTTATTTATATTTTTTGTAACATCAAAAAAGGCTTCTCCTTTAAGTTTTACAAGCCTAATTGTATCATTAAAATTTTCTGGATATTCTATAGAGCTTTCTCCATTTAAAATAACGAAGGAACCATCTGGCAAAGAAACTTTTACCTGTTGATTTAAATCTGTTTCTTTTAAAATGAGAGCTATTTTATCTTGACTATTAAAAAAAGAAAAACTCTTATTATAAATTAGAGAATAAAAGTTAATCCCTAATAAAATAACAATAGAAGCAGCAATAGTCCAGCTCCTAATAAATGCTGGTTTTTTATTTTTTTGAATTCTTTTGTAAATGCGGTTTTTAAGAGCAAGATTGTATTTAAAATCAATAGGTTTTGTTCCATCTTTTTGCATTTCATCAAAAAAAGATTCTACACAATCAATTTCTTTTTGTGTAGCAGTTCTTTCTTCATTTTTTTTAAAATAATTTTAAAATCTTGTTCTTTCATAATGTACTTACTTGCTAGAGAAATAGTTTCCCTTTACTGTTAAGTACCCAGATTTTAATTATCCCCTATGCCTTTTTTTTAAGTTAAGGTTTTATTAACCTAGCTAACACTAAGATAACATGGAGCAGTTATAAGACCTGTTAAAACAAATTGAAGTATCATCATTTCTGAACTATAAACACCTGATTTTCGTAAAATTTTTAATGCTTTGTTTATTTGATTATCAACAGTACTGGTAGAAATATTTAATACCGTTGAAATTTCTTTATAACTTAAGCTCTCTTTAAACCGAAGTTTGGATATTTTGAGACATTTTTCTGGTAATAATTCATCTGCTAAAACATCTATTTTTTTGATAAGTAATGCTTTATTCTCAGCGATATCTTCTACGTCATCCGTATCATCTAAATTTAAAACAGCCTCCATCTTATCTAACAAAACCTCTGTAAAAGGTTTGCTACGAAGTCTCTTTGCACATTGAAACTTTACGGCTTTAAATAAATAGGCTTTATAATGTTCAATAGATAAATCGTTTAACCGATTCCATAAATCTAAAAAAACTTCTTGCGTAACATCTTCTGCGTCTTGGCTAGATCTTAAAATATTATTAGCGTAACCAAATAGTTGATACCAATACTCATTGTAGGCTTTATTATAGTCCTGTTGTTTACCCATAAATTAATTTGTTAGCATCTTTAGATTTTACAAAAAAATAGTATTTAACAGCAACCTCTAATAAGTAAATATTATCATTCTGTTAAATCAAAAAACAAAGGGTTCATATTCTGATAAATCACTGGTTGTTAATATTTTTAACCATCAAAAAAAATCTAAATTCAAGGAATGAAGATTATTTTAAAATGGATTTCTAATAAAAAACATACTATTTTAAAGCACTAAAGAAGAGCCTTTAAAACCGTATTTCGGTCCTATTTTAGGTATCAGTTTATAGTTTCAAATTTTCATAATTATAATTTGAACAAACTCAGTCTAAATAAACATTTACTTAACTTATTATTAATCTAAACGTAACAAAAACACATAAACAACTACAAAACAACACTTTAAGCAAAAAAAAAAAAAAAAACATATTAAAGTAAAACAGCGGATTGCCCTCTATTATCAACAAATTAACTCCTTCTCGTTTTTAATTTTGTAAAAAATAATTTGAAAACAGATTATATAAATTTGCCTTTCCAAACTTCTTCCTTTCCATGCAAAAAAAATCATTTTCACTAAACTTCAATAGTCCTATTTTTATTAGAACTGTTTTTATCATTTCTTTTTTACTATTACATACACAAATATTTGCACATGGAGATTTATCTCTTAGAATAGAAAAGAAAACGGAAGAAATAAAACAAAACCCTAAAGATTGTAATCTGTATTTTCAAAGAGGTTTATTATACCAACAACATTCAGAATATAAAAAGTCCTTAACCGATTATAAGAAGTCTCAACAATTAGGGAATCAAGAAAATGTACTACAATATAGAATTGCAGAGGTTAATTATTTGTCTGAAGAATACAAGGTAGCATTAAAACATATAGCTTTTTATTAAAAAAAAGAAAATACAAATAGTATAGGCAAAAAGCTGGAAGCTCAAATATTATTTCATTTAAAAGAATATAAAAAAGCCATAAAATCATATCGATTTGTTATTAAGAACCTACCAGAAATTCGTCCGGAAGAGATCTTAGAATATGCAAACATTATACTTACGGAAAATAATAAAAACTATAAAGAAGCATTAAGTGCTATTGAAACAGGGTTAGATAAACTTGGAAAAAACACTTTATCTCTTCAGTTAAAAAAATTAGAATATTTAAAAGAATCTCATCAAACAGAAAAAGTAATTAAACAGTATAATTATTTTATTAGTGAGTACAATAGAAATGAGTTTTGGTATTATAAAAAAGCTAAATATTTAGCAAACGTTAACCAACCTCAACAAGCAAATATTGCTTTACAACTGGCTCATATGAATATAGCAGAATTAGATATAAAATTTAAAAATATGAAGTCAATAATTAAGCTAAAAGAACAAATTAAAACTTTAGAAAACACCATTAATAACTAAATATTATGATTAAAAAAAGCATGCTTTTACTATTTATGCTGATTACGGTATCTTTATTTTCTCAAACTTCTACTTCTACTATTGTAAAAAGAGGCCCCTATTTACAAAGCGGAACATCAACCAGTGTTATTGTAAAATGGAGAACAAATATTGCAACAGCATCTGTTGTTAATTACGGTACAAAATTAGACTCTTTATTTAAGAACCAAACAAATAAAAAACAAACAACAGAGCATGAAGTTCTTTTATCTGGTTTGCTACCAAATACCAAATATTATTTTAACATCGGTAATCAAAAAGAAGTTTTGTCTGAAAGTATTTCTGGAGACATGTATGTAGTAACTGCTCCAAAAGTTGGTACAGATCAATTTGTTCGCGCATGGATTTTGGGAGATCCTGGTACAGATAATAAAAGCCAAAGAAATGTAAGAGATGCTTATTATAAGTATGTTGACTCTGATTCTATTAACCCTGGTAAGACAGATATGATGCTCCTTTTAGGGGACAATGCTTATAGTAGCGGAACAGATGAAGAATATAAACTTGCTTTTTTTGATGTTTATGATGAAATGTTAAAAAAATCTGTAGCTTGGTCTTGCTTAGGCAACCACGATGGTTATACGGCAGATTCAGACACACAATCTGGTCCTTATTATGATATTTTTACTTTTCCTAAAAAAGCAGAAGCAGGCGGAATAGCATCTGGTACCGAAGCATATTATTCTTTTAATTATGCTAATATCCATTTTATAATATTAGACTCTCATCATTCTAGTCGTGCCGTTGGAGATGCCATGTATAATTGGGCTTTATCAGATATTCAAAACACAAAACAAGATTGGATTGTAACTTTATTTCATCATCCTGCATACTCTAAAGGTTCTCATGATTCTGATGTAGAAGATAGACTTATTGAAATGCGAGAAAATTTTATGCCAATGTTAGAAGCCAATGGTATAGACCTTGTTTTAAACGGGCACAGTCATTCTTACGAACGTTCTTATTTTTTAAACGGACATCACGGATTTTCAAATACTTTTAATGCTAATCAAACAACAAAAGGTGGTAACATTGTTAGTGAAAATGGAAATGGAGATGGAAAAATAAATGGAAATGGAGCCTACAAAAAAACAAATATAGACACAAAAGGAGCTGTTTATATTACAACAGGATCTTCTGGACAAATATCTGGTGGTGAGTTAAACCATAAAGCCATGTATATTTCTTTAAACAAGTTAGGTTCTTGTGTTATGGAGATTGATGATGACGGAAAAGGTGGGCAAAATTTAACCGTTAAATTTTTACGTGATAATAATGAAATTGATGATTATTTTACCATCAATAAATCTAACATAACTGTTAAACCTGAAATTGAAAAGGAAGTAACAAAAAGTGAAAAATCTTTTATAGCCCCTATTAATGGTTTACTTACAATCAACATCAACCCTACAGAAAAATTAAAATCAGTTAAGTTTTACAATACTATTGGTCAACTTATAAAAGAAAGTAAACACAATAAAATTGACGTTAAAAAGATGGAGTTAGGTACTTATGTTTTAGAAATAACTACAGATAAAAAAACTTTTTACAAATCTGTTCTCTTAAAATAATAAAAAATCAATTTTAAAGAATTACTATTAAGGCTTTTTTATAAGAATAAAAAAGCCTTAATAATTGATAAACTTTGTATACAATGAAAAAAAAAAGTGTTTTATGTATCTTACTTTTTACTTGCTTTTTTATCTTATCGGGTAAAAACAGAAGTAAGCTCTATAAAACCGATCCTGTTTTAAAAAAAATAGCCTTTGTTTATTCTAGTAATTTTTTAAAGTTTCAAAAAGAAGTTAATTTATTAGACTCCCTTTCAAATAACATCGGTTCTTATAAAGACATAAAATACCAAATTAAAAAAACAAGATTAGCTTATAAAAAAATTGAATTCATTTTTGATTATTACCAAACATTTTACAATACCAGTTATATAAACGGAGCTCCTTTACCCAAAATAAGTGAATATTTTGAAGCGACAAATGTTATACACCCAAATGGTTTACAAGCTTTAGATGAAGTCGTTTTTGAAGAAAATTCTTTAGAAAACAAACAACAGATTAAAAACTTGGCTAATAAATTAAAAGAACGAGTAGATTTTCTTTTAAAAAGCCATTTACCTATTGCCTTAAAACCTAGTCAAATTATAGAATCTATTCGCTCTGGCATAGTACGGATTTTCACCCTAGGAATAACAGGTTACGATACACCTGGTTCTGTAAATGGTCTAGAAGAAAGTTTGGTGAGTTTACAAAGTATGGAAACTACTTTTTCTTATTTTAAAGAAGAAATTAATTCTAATGCAAACACTAAATTTAAAAACATAATAAAGGTATTTAAAAAAGGTAAAAACTTATTACTATCAGAAAATAATTTTAATAATTTTGATAGAATGCTCTTTTTAAAGGAAATAGTAAATCCGTTGTATGCAGAATTATTAGAATTTCAAAACTTAAATAATACCCTGTTAGAACCTTATAAAAAACACGCTCAAAATTATAAAGCAAAAAATATATTTGATGTCAACTTTATTAATGCCAATTTTTATTCAGAATTAGTTTACTTACCTTTAGATAATAAAAAAACAATTAAATTAGGTAAGTTATTATTTAATGATCCCTTGCTTTCTAATAGTGGTAAAATGTCTTGCTTAACTTGTCATTCCCCTAGTAAAGGTTTTACAGATGGTTTGCCAAAAAGTGTTTCTAATAAAAAAGGAACCTTTGGTACTAGAAATGCTCCAACCCTTTTAAACGCAGGTTATTCCACGCGTTACTTTTTAGACATGCGTGCTTCTAATTTAGAATCGCAAGTGGCTCATGTTATTGATAACCCCTTAGAATTTAATACTACTTTTAAAGTAATAATTAATAAATTAACTAAAAACAATAACTATAGAAAATTATTTAAAGATGCTTATGGAGGTATTCATAAACAGACCATCAATCAAAAATCTATAAGTAATGCAATTGCAGCCTATGTAAATTCATTAAAGTCTTTTAATAGTCTTTTTGATAAATACGTAAGAAACGAAATTAAAGAATATCCAGAAAATGCCAAGCGAGGTTTTAATTTATTTATGGGAAAAGGAACTTGTGCAACTTGCCATTTTGCTCCGGTTTTTAACGGTACTACACCACCATTTTATTTAGAAACAGAATCGGAAGTATTAGGAATTACACAGGGTTTTGATTCAATTTCGCCTAAATTAGATAATGATTTAGGTCGCTATGATAATGGTCTTAAAGGTGATAAACAACCTTATTTTAAAAATTCTTTTAAAACAGTTTCTATTAGAAATACAGATTTAACGGCTCCTTATATGCACAATGGATTATTTTATACTTTAGAAGATGTTTTAGCATTTTATAATTTAGGAGGCGGAGAAGGAATGGGGTTAAAAGTAGAAAACCAAACACTTTCGAACGCTCATTTAAATTTATCTAAACAAGAAATTAATGTTATTATTGCTTTCATCAAAACACTTTCTGACACTTCAGATCACAAGACAAACAAAACTAAAAACGAAGTTTTAGAATAAATATTGATATAAAGAAGCTTATACTGAAGTCAACTGTACATTACAACTAAAAATTTCTTCTAATATATTTTTAATATAATACACGTTCATCTGCATTAAAAATCCCATAAGCAAAACTTAGGGAACTCTATATAATAAGCACCTTCTTTTTACCCCAATGTATTTAATTTAATTCAACTTGCTAATGTTTATTTTTTAAGAGTAAAAGAAGCTTTTAAACCTTGTGCAACATTAGGGCCAACCCAAAGATTAAACGTCCCTTCTTCTGCATCTTTTATTATTTTATGGTTTACAAACTCTAAATCTTTAGAAGAAATTTTAAAAGTAACTTCTTTTGTTTCTCCACTTTTTAAGAATACGTGTTTAAACCTTTTTAATTCTTTTACCGGTCTTGTAATACTCCCCACAATATCTTGTACATATAATTGTACTATTTCTTTACCATCCTTTTTCACCGAATTTGTTACGGATACTTTAATTTCTAAATCTTCATTAAAATTGATAACATCTTTAGAAATTGATACATTTTCATATTTAAAAGTCGTGTAAGACAAACCATAACCAAAAGGAAAGTGTGGTGTAAAACCAACATCTAAATAATGAGAATCATTTCCTAAAGAACTTTGCCACGCAGCAATAGGTATTTTATCCATAGGAATATAGTTAATGCTATCTGCAGGTCTACCTGTATTTTTATGATTGTAGAAATACGGTAATTGTCCTGCTGTTTTAGGCCAAGAAACAGGTAATCTTCCTTCTGGAGATTTTATACCATTTATAATTTCATACAAAGCTTCACCTCCCATTGTTCCTGGATGCCATGCCATTAAAACAGCATCCGTTTTATCTATAATATTGGTAATAGTAATAGGTCTACCTGCCATAATAATTAAAACAATTGGTTTTCCTGTTTTTGCCAATTCATTAAGTAGTTCTTCTTGAGCACCAGGGAGATCTATATTTGCTCTACTGTGTGCCTCTCCTGATAAAATAGCTTCTTCACCTCCAAAGAATAAAATAACATCAGATTTTTTTGCAATATCAATTGCTTCCTGAAATCCTTTTTTAGTTTTATCTCTACTATAATCCAATCCTTTGGCAAACAGAAAATTTGTATTTACTTTTTTATAAGCATCTAAAGGCGTATTAGTATGTTCTTTTTCTCCATCAAAAGCCCAAGTTCCTAATTGTTCGTGTGGGGCATTTGCCAAAGGACCAATTATAGCAACATTTGTTTTTTCTGATATTGGTAAAATAGAATCCTTATTTTTCAACAAAACGGTACTTTCAATCGCTGCTTTTTTAGCTTCCTTTAAATGACTTTCTGCATACAAGTTTCCTGTGTGTTCTTTGTTTCTATATGGATTTTCGAAAAGACCAAGTCTAAATTTAATTCGTAAAATATTACGAACAAATTCATCTAATTCTTCTATACTTACTTTTCCTTCTTTAATTAATTCTTTTAAATAATGTTCATAAGCTTCACTATTCATTTCCATATCTAATCCTGCTTTTGCTGCTAATTCTGCCGAATGTTTTTCATCACTAGCAAAACCATGAGCAATCATTTCTGTAACCGAATCCCAATCACTTACTACAAAACCATCAAACTGCAATTCTCCTCTTAAAACATCCTTTAATAGAAACTCATTTCCTGTTGCCGGAATTCCGTTTATTTCATTAAAAGCACTCATAACCGTTGCAGACCCCGCATCTATAGCGGCTTTAAATGGAGGTAAATAAACATTTCTTAAAAGTGGTTCACTTAAATTAACCGTGTTGTAATCTCTACCGCCAATGGCAGCTCCATAAGCAATATAGTGTTTTGCAGAAGCCGCCATTCTATAAGGATCTGTTAAATTATCTCCTTGAAAACCTTTGATATAAGCAGCTCCTAAAACACTTGCTAAATAAGGATCTTCTCCTGGAGATTCTGCTATTCTCCCCCATCGGCTATCTCTTGCAATATCTAACATGGGTGCAAACGTCCATCGTATGCCAAATGACGTTGCTTCAAAAGCAGCAATTTCAGAAGATTTTTCTACTATTTGTGTATTCCAAGTAGCAGCTAATCCCAAAGGAATTGGAAAAATAGTTTTGAAACCATGTATTACGTCTCTACCAAAAATTAACGGAATTCCATTCGGACTTTCTTCTACCGCTATTCTTTGCAATTCATCTACATAGTCTAAATTCATGATGTTTAAAAAAGCACCTACACTTCCCTTTTTAACAGATGCAATTAATTTTTCAGGAAGCTCACTTTCT
Organism: Polaribacter atrinae; assembly: GCF_038023995.1. Classification (NCBI taxonomy): domain Bacteria; kingdom Pseudomonadati; phylum Bacteroidota; class Flavobacteriia; order Flavobacteriales; family Flavobacteriaceae; genus Polaribacter; species Polaribacter atrinae. The sequence goes on along the minus strand of NZ_CP150660.1, from coordinate 88,476 downwards.
GTGCTGTGCATTCCTCTTAAATTGGTTTGCCCAATTTTTGCTTCTAAAGACATTTTTTGTAGTAAAGCTTGAATCTTAGCTTCATGCATAGTGTCTTTTACAGAAGATGTATTTTTATTTTCTTTACAACTTATAATTGTTACCAATAACAGTATAAAAAGGAATAATTTTCTCATAATATTTTTTATTTGGTTGATTTATTTTCGATATAAAAATTACTATTTACTCCTTTAACACCTGGTTTTACTTTAAATATAGAACCTGCTAAAGGATATTTCTCTATTTCTTCAGCCGTCATATCTACACTTGCAGAAGTAATATATAAGATGTCTAAATTTTCTCCTCCGAAGGCACATGAAGTAATATTATGAGCAGGAACTTCTATTTTAGAAATAACTTTTCCTGTTACAGGATTAAATCTGATAACTGCATTACCATTCCACATACCAACCCAAAGCATATTCTCTTCATCAATTGTCATTCCATCAGGAAAACCTAATGAAATCGGAATTTTAACAGCCAATTTTTCGTTTGATATTTCGCCTGTTTCATTATTATAATCAAAAGATTTTACGGTTGATGTTGACGTATCAATATAATACATCGTTTTTTTATCGGAAGTCCAAACAATTCCGTTAGAAATTGTTACACTATCAATTTTCTTTTGTAAAATATTTTCTGATGAAATAGTGTACAAATTAGCTTTTCCTTTTTCTTGTTTAAAATGCATAGAACCAACCCAGAATCTTCCTGCTGGATCACATTTTCCGTCATTTAATCTACTGCCAAGTAATTCACTTTTCATGTCTGTAAACAAAGTACTTTCTCCGGTTTGTAAATTCATTTTATGCACTCCGTCCTCAAGAGCAATCATCGCTTCATTTTCTGTAAAAGGAACAACAGTACTTATTCTAGATGCTGTATTTAAAATTGTATTTACCTTAGATTTCGGATTATAAATGTTAAATTTCTTTCCTTCTATATCTACCCAATAAAGCTCTTGTGTTTTATAATTCCATATAGCACCTTCTCCTAACTTGGCCTTTATTTGATAAGCTAGTGTTACCGTTTTATTTTTACCTTTTACAATTTTCTCTCTATATTCTTTTTTAGAATTACAAGCAAATAGTAATATTGAAAAACTAATACATAATATCTTTTTTATCATAATTTTTTATTCAAAAAAAGCAGCACAAAGTAACTTTATACTGCTTTTCCACTTTTAACAACTCAAATTAAAACAAATTAAACTTAATCTTTTTCACAATGTTATTAGATGCATTGCCTACGTATAAATAATACGTTCCGTCTTCTACAGACCAATCTGAAATCTCTGTATTATAATATGCTAATGAGGTTGCGTCAATAGAAATTGTAACTGTTTTTTCTGCTCCTTTCTCTAAATTTACTTTCGCAAAACCTTTTAATTCTTTTAAAGCTCTTTTTACTTTAGACTTGTGTTTACCAACATATACTTGTACCACTTCTGCTCCTTCTCTATCACCTGTATTAGCAACCTTAAAAGTTACTTTTATTTGATTTTTTTTAGCATATTTTTCTTGATCTATCTTTACATCAGAAATTTTAAAATCTGCATAAGACAATCCGTAACCAAAAGCATATTGAGGTTTAATTTTTCGAGTATCAAACCATCTATATCCTACTAAAATATCTTCTATATATTCTTGATTAACTCCATCTCCTGGATATGAAATTCTACCAAAAGTATGAGCTGCATTGTCATTTAATTCTTTTGGAAAAGAAAAAGGAAGTTTCCCCGAAGGATTTACATCTCCACTAACAATATCTGCAATTGCATGACCTGCCATACTACCTAAATACCACGTTTGTAAAATTCCTTTTGTTTTAGAAACCCAAGGCATTTTTACTGCATTTCCTGTAACTAATAAGAATCCTATGTTTTTATTAACCTCATAAATTCCGTTTATTAATTTTTCTTGTCCGTAAGGTAAGCCATAAACTTGTCTGTCATCTCCTTCACTATCTTGGTGATGACTTTTATTTAATCCTCCTACAAAAAGAACGATGTCTGCTTTTTTAGCAACTTCTATTGCTTTTACATACAAAGAATCTTGATTTAAACTTGCAGGTAGAATTTCATCATACACAGAAGCGCCAGATTCATATCCCATTGTGTGAACAATGGTTGCATTTTTATATCGTTCTTTTATCCCTTGTAAAGGAGAAATTTCGAAAAGAGGTTTTAATTGAGATGATCCTCCACCTTGTGTCATATCTCTCGTTGCATTTTCTCCAATAACGGCAATTGTTACTCCTTTTTTATCCTGAATAGGAAAGAAATTATCTTCATTTTTTAATAACACAATTCCTTCTATAGCTACTTTTCTAGCAACTTTAAGATGTTCGTCAGTATTAAGTTTACCTAAAGTTCTGTTAGGATTTAAGTTTGTACGATACATTAATCTTAAAATTCTACGTACTTTATCATCTACTAAATCTTCACTTAACTCTCCATTTTTAATTGCTTTTAAAAATGGATTTGCTAAATAATAATGTTGATAATGGTTATTTGTAGTGGTTCCTAAACCATCTGTTCCTGTTCCCATTTCCATATCTACGCCATACAACGCAGCTTCTTCTGTAGAGTGCACAGAACTCCAATCACTAATAACAACTCCATCAAATCCCCAATCTGTTTTTAAAATTTTATGTAGAATTTTATGATGCGTTGTATACTGACCTCTAAATTTATTATAAGCGCCCATTAATGCCCAAACGTTCCCTTTTTGCACAGCAGCTTTAAATGCTGGCAAATAAATTTCATGCAATGCTCTATCACTTACTTCTACATTAATTTTATCACGCCAATGTTCTTGGTTGTTTAAAGCAAAATGTTTTACACAAGCAGCAATTCCGTTTTCTTGTACACCTCTAATATAAGGTACAACCATGGTAGAGGCTAAAAAAGGATCTTCACCTAAATACTCAAAATTTCTACCATTCATTGGTGTTCTATAGATATTTACACCAGGACCAAGAAGTACATCTTTTTCTCTATATTTAGCTTCTTCACCTAAACTAAAACCTTAACTTTCAGCTAATTGAGGATTAAAAGTTGCTACTAAACAAGTAAGCGCCGGAAAAGCGGTGATAGCATCGTTTGTCCAACCTGCATTTTCCCAAGCATCCCAACTAATTTCTTCTCTCACTCCATGAGGTCCATCAGACATCCAAACTTCTGGAATACCTAATCTAGCAACACCTTTTGTGCTAAATTTAGATTGTGCATGCGTCATTGCTACCTTTTCTTCTAAAGTTAAAACAGCAATTATACTATCTATTTTGGCTTCTATAAAGACTGTAGATATTTGGTTTTTCTCTAATTCAATTTTAGGAATCTTATTTTGTGCTTTCGTATATGAAATCTGCAAGCACAAAACAAAAACGAGTACAGGGATATTTTTTTTCAACGCTAGTCTCATAGTTAAAGTTTATTTTATTGTTTACTATTTTCGATAAAACTACTATTTAACTAAATATATGAATAAAACTATTTGAACTAAGATTAAAACATTTGTTGCAATTACTCCCTTAACACCTCATTTTATAAGGCAATAACACATATGAGTTACTTGATGCTTTAGATTTTGCATCAAAAGAATTTTTTAAATTAGAGTTTTATAATACTTTAGTCCTATTGATATTTGAATTTAATTTTTAATAAAAAATAAAAGCTTGAGACTCATTACTAAAACCTTATTCTATTTATGTTTAACGCTCTGTTTAAGTTGTAATAAAAACGGAGAAACAGCAAGTCAAAATGAATTAGCCAACGAAACGAGTCCTTATTTATTACAACATGCAAACAACCCTGTTAATTGGAAAGCTTGGAATGATAAAACATTACAACTTGCCAAAGACCAGAATAAGTTAATTATTATTTCTATTGGTTATTCTGCTTGCCACTGGTGTCATGTAATGGAAAAAGAAAGTTTTGAAAACGATTCAATAGCCAAAATAATGAACGAAAATTTCATTAATATTAAAGTTGATAGAGAAGAAAGACCAGATATAGATAATGTATATTTAAATGCAGTACAACTAATGACCGGTAGCGGTGGATGGCCGCTTAACTGCATTGCATTGCCAGATGGTAGACCAATTTTTGGAGGAACTTATTTTACTAAAGAACAATGGGAACAGATTTTATTAAACATTTCTGCGCTCTATAATGAAACTCCAGAAAAAGCAATTGCTTTTGCAACAAAACTAACGGAAGGTTTACAGCAATCTGAATTAATTACACTAAAAGAAGACAAAGATGAATTTAAAGGTATCGAAATAGAAAATGCTGTTTTAAAATGGAAACAAAACTTTGACACAATATATGGTGGTGAACAAAGTGATATTAAATTTCCAATGCCAAATTCTTTAGATTTTTTAATGAGATATGGCTATCAATTTAATGATCTTAACATAAACAACCATGTAGAAACTACCTTAACAAAAATGGCTTTTGGTGGAATTTATGATCAAATAAACGGAGGTTTTTCTAGATATGCTACTGATAAAAAATGGCACATTCCTCATTTTGAAAAAATGCTTTATGACAATGCACAACTTGTTAGTTTGTATGCAAAAGCGTATCAAAAAGACAAAAAAGAGTTGTACAAAACAGTTATTGAAGAAACTTTAAATTTTGTAAATCAAGAATTAACAGACCAAAATGGGACTTTCTTTTCCTCTTTAGATGCGGATAGTAAAAACAAAAAAAACGAATTAGAAGAAGGTGCATATTATTATTTTACAAAACAAGAATTACAAAATTTAATTACTGATGATTATGCTTTGTTTGAAGAGTACTATAATATAAGTGATTTTGGCCTATGGGAAAAAGACCGATATGTTTTAATAAGAAGTTCTACGGATGCTGCTTTTGCTCAAAAACATAAAATAAATGCGGATGTACTTTCATCAACCATAAAAAACTGGAAAAAAATACTTAAAAAAGCCAGAAAGGAAAAAGCAAAACCTAATTTAGATGGTAAGGTTTTAACTTCTTGGAATGCCTTAATGATAAAAGGATATCTAGACGCTTATAAAGCATTAAAAAATAAAGACTATTTAAAAGCCGCACTAAAAAATGCTAATTTTATTTTAAAGAACCAATTACATAAAGACGGAAACTTATTTCGTAATTACAAAAATGAAAAAAGTACAATTGAGGCATATTCAGAAGATTATGCAACTCTAATAGATGCTTTTATTAATTTGTATGAAGTAACTCTTGATGAAAAATGGTTACAAGAATCTAGAAATTTAATGAACTTTACAATAGAACACTATTTTAATAAAGAAAACAATATGTTTTACTTTACCTCTAATAAAAGTCAAAAATTAATAACTAGAAAAGTAAAAGTAGATGATAATGTAATTGCTTCTCCAAATTCTATTTTAGCAAACTGTTTGTTTAAATTAGGATTGTATTATTATGATACAAATTACACTAAAATAGCAAAACAAATGCTTCATAATATGCTTGGTCATATTTTAGAAACTCCATCTGGTTATAGTAATTGGTTAAACTTGATGACTAATTATACAAGACCTTTTTATGAAGTAGCCATTGTTGGAGAAAAAGCAACGCTCCTTAAAAATGAATTACAAGAGCATTACATTCCTAATACCATCATTGTAGGTTCTACCAATGAAAACAACACCATTCCTTTATTAAAGGATAAATTTATAACAGATGAAACTTTCATTTACGTCTGTAATTTAGGTACTTGTAAACTGCCGCAGAAAGAAACTATAAAGGCGATTGAGTTGATTAACAAATAATTTATAAAACTAACAAACCATCTCCAAAGAGATGGTTTGTTTAATCAACTAATTCAAATAATCTACACAATGAAAACAGTTAACTACGTTGTCTTCATATTTATAAAAGCAAGTTCTATGCCAAAATATATTTGAATTTTATTTTTAGATATATTTAACAATTAGCCTAATTAACTCCTTCTTTTTTTCACTTTAGAAACCATAGGTACTGCTTTTTTTAATGCTTCTACAATAGAATAAGCAGCAGGACAAATTGCTGTATTTGCAACCGTTAAATCAGATATGTTTATAAACTTTTTTCTATTTGTATGCGGATATTCAGAACACGCTTTTGGCCGAACATCATAAATAAAACAAGTATTATCAGATTCGTCAAAGAAAGAACAAGGTGCTGTTTTTAACACCATAAAATCATCTTCATCTCTTTCTAAATATTGCTCTGTAAAACCGGCCACTTTCATTTTTAAATGCTTAGAAATACGTTCTACATCTTTATCCGTAAAAATAGGACTTGTAGTTTTACAACAATTTCCGCAGGTTAAACAATCTGTTTTTTTAAATTCTGCATCATGCAATTCTTGTACAACGTAATCTAAATTTTTGGGCGTTCTTTTCTTAAGCGTCGCAAAGTACTTTAGACTTTCCTTTTTAGCTTCTTCTGCTAATTTTGGTAATTGTTCTAGACGTTTTTCCATTGTGCAAAAATACAATTTAATAGTTTAAAACAAGATTTCTAAAAAAAGGTTTCACAAATATCTTAGACATAGATTACTTCTATTTTATCGCTTAAAATTCATCTAATTTAAACATGTAAATCTTTAATTGTGAAGGCTTGAATCTTTTAATCTTTTAACGTAATTTTGCATTTCAATTTTCGATACTAAATGAGCATTCAAAACATTATAGAAACCAAAGTAAAAGAAGGGTTTTTAGCACTATACAATATAGAAATTCCAACTGTAGAATTTCAGGCAACAAGAAAAGAATTTGAAGGAGATATTACGGTAGTAGTATTCCCTTTATTGCGCCACAAAAAAGGAAATCCGGTACAAATTGGTGAGGATTTAGGTAAATATGTAGTAGAAAATGTTACCGAAATCACTAATTATAATGTGGTAAAAGGTTTCTTAAATCTAGTCATTGACGATAGTTTTTATACTAACTTTTTCAATTCGATCTACCCAGATTCTAAATATGGAATCGTTTCGCCAAAGGCGGATGAAAAAGCAGTGATGGTAGAATACTCTTCTCCAAATACAAATAAACCTTTGCACTTAGGGCACGTTCGTAACAATTTATTAGGCTATTCTGTTGCAGAAATTATAAAAGCTGCTGGTAAAAAAGTCTATAAAACACAGATTATTAACGATAGAGGTATTCATATCTGTAAATCTATGTTGGCTTGGGAAAAATTCGGAAACGGAGAAACGCCAGAATCTACAGGTTTAAAAGGTGATAAATTGGTTGGTAATTACTATGTAAAATTCGACCAAGAATATAAAAAAGAAATTGCGCAATTAATTGCGGAAGGTAAAACCGAAGACGAAGCTAAAAAAGAAGCTCCGTTATTTGTAGAAGCACAACAAATGTTGTTGAAGTGGGAAGCTGGAGACGAAGAAGTTGTTGCTCTTTGGAAAGAAATGAACTCTTGGGTTTATAAAGGTTTTGAGGTTACTTATAAAAGTATGGGTGTAGATTTTGATACCTTATATTATGAAAGTAACACGTATTTATTAGGTAAAGATGTAGTTGCACAAGGTTTAGAAAAAAGTGTTTTCTATAAAAAAGAAGACGGTTCTGTTTGGTGTGATTTAACAGAAGATGGTTTAGATGAAAAGATTGTGTTGCGTTCTGACGGAACAGCAGTGTATATGACGCAAGATATTGGTACCGCTATACAACGTGTAAAAGATTATGCAGATGTTGGTGGAATGGTTTATACGGTTGGTAACGAGCAAGATTACCATTTTCAAGTATTGTTTTTAATCTTAAAAAAATTAGGATTTGATTGGGCCAAACAATTACATCATTTAAGTTACGGAATGGTAGATTTACCTTCTGGTAAAATGAAATCTAGAGAAGGAACTGTTGTAGATGCCGATGATTTGATGGATGAAATGACAGCAACTGCAAAAGAAATTTCTGAAGAATTAGGGAAATTAGATGGCTATTCTGATGTTGAAAAAAACGAGTTATATGAAACGATTGGTTTAGGTGCTTTAAAATACTTTATCTTAAAAGTAGATCCTAAAAAGAGAATCTTGTTCGACCCAAAATCTTCTGTAGATTTTCAAGGAAACACAGGTCCTTTTATTCAATATACCTATGCTAGAATTCAGTCTATTATTAGAAAAGCAGATTTTGATTATTCTGAACCTGTAAAGATAGAGTTACACGAAAAGGAAAAAGAATTACTAAAACAATTAGAGTTATATCCAGAAACGGTGCAACAAGCTGCTGCTAATTATTCGCCAGCAATTATTGCAAATTACACGTATGATTTGGTAAAAGAATTTAATTCTTTCTATCAGAATGTGCATATTTTAGGAGAACAAGGTTTAGATAAAAAAGCTTTTAGAGTACAATTGTCTAAAAAAGTAGCTGATACTATTAAATCTGCATTTTTATTGTTAGGAATTCAGGTTCCAGAGAGAATGTAAATTAGTTGATTCTTACATTGGCTGTAAGACCAAAAGTTAGTAAATTAGCAAGCGTTAGGGATTGAAGTGGCATCCTTTTTTGTTTTTACAAAAAAGATACAACGGAAAGCCCGTTAAAACGCCCAAAACAGAGAAATAAAAAGTTAAATATACAATTATGAAATACGACATCATTATTATTGGAAGTGGACCTGGAGGTTATGTAACAGGAATTAGAGCTTCTCAATTAGGCTTTAAAGTTGCCATTGTAGAGAAAGAAAACTTAGGTGGAATTTGCTTAAACTGGGGATGTATACCTACAAAAGCATTGTTAAAATCTGCACAGGTTTATGATTATTTAAAGCATGTAGATCAATATGGTTTAAAAGCAGAGGCAATTGATAAAGATTTTGAAGCTGTTATTAAAAGAAGTCGTGGTGTTGCAAATGGAATGAGTAAAGGTGTTGCCTTTTTAATGAAGAAAAACAAAATCGATATTATTAACGGTTTTGGTAAAATTAAAACGGGTAAAAAAGTTGATGTTACTGCAGAAGATGGTACCGTAACTGAATATAGCGCAGACAATATTATTATTGCAACTGGTGCACGTTCTAGAGAGTTACCTAATTTACCACAAGATGGTAAAAAAGTAATTGGTTATAGACAAGCAATGAGTTTACCAACGCAACCAAAATCTATGATTGTTGTAGGTTCTGGAGCAATTGGTGTTGAGTTTGCTCATTTTTATAATTCTATGGGAACTGATGTTACTATTGTAGAATTTATGCCAAATGTAGTACCTGTAGAAGATATTGATGTTTCAAAGCAATTTGAAAAATCTATTAAAAAAGCGGGTATTAAAGTAATGACAAATTCTTCTGTAGAATCTGTTGATACTTCTGGTGAAGGTGTTGTTGCAACTGTAAAAACTAAAAAAGGAGAGGAAACTTTAACCGCTGATATCTTATTATCTGCAGTTGGAATTAAATCTAACATTGAAAACATTGGTTTAGAAGATGTTGGTATTATTGTTGATAGAGATAAAATTTTAGTAAACGATTTTTACCAAACAAACATACCTGGTTATTATGCTATTGGTGATGTGGTTCCTGGACAAGCTTTAGCACACGTTGCTTCTGCAGAAGGAATTACTTGTGTTGAGAAATTAGCTGGTTTACATACAGAACCAATCGATTACGGAAATGTACCTGGTTGTACTTATGCTACTCCAGAAATTGCATCTGTGGGTATGACAGAAGCAAAAGCTAAAGAAGCTGGTTACGATTTAAAAGTAGGTAAATTTCCTTTTTCTGCATCTGGTAAAGCAACTGCATCTGGAGCGACTGAAGGTTTTGTAAAGGTAATTTTTGATGCAAAATACGGTGAATGGTTAGGATGCCATATGATTGGTGCTGGTGTTACAGATATGATTGCAGAAGCAGTTTTAGGACGTAAATTAGAAACTACTGGTCATGAAGTCTTAAAAACAATTCATCCTCACCCAACAATGAGTGAAGCTGTTATGGAAGCAGTTGCGGATGCTTATGATGAAGTAATTCACTTATAAGATTTAAACACTAAACTGTTTGGTTTGTAGTTTATTAGAACCACAAATCAATATATAAAAAAGGTGATACTACTTACAACAGTTAAATTTCATCTATAAAAACAGTACTTTTAACGAAAACCGAAGCTCCTTGCTTCGGTTTTTTTGTATCTTTCAAGTATTAACGATAACTAAAAAACAAAATGAAAACAAAATATCAAAGTGTATTAGATTTAGGTGAGCAATTAGCAATTCAAAATGGAGATGTAAAAGAAGAAAATGGTGTTTTACACGTAACTGGTACGGCAAAAAACCAATATGAAAAAAACCTTCTTTGGGATAAAATAAAAGAAGTAGGTGGAGACAATCCTACAGATATTAAAGCAAATATAGAAGTTGCAGATACTTCTGTTTTTGCAAATCATACTGTAAAAAGCGGAGATACTTTAAGTAAAATATCTAAAAAATATTATGGTAACTCAAGAAAATACAATATTATTTTTGAAGCAAATACAAACATCTTAAATAACCCAGATGCAATTCAAATAGGACAAGAATTGGTGATCCCTAATATCTAGGCATAAACAAAACTATATTAAAACCGAAGCAAGTTGCTTCGGTTTTTTTATTTGTATTGATTGCCAAAAAAACTGTATTAGAAACTAAATTTATTTCGTTTTATTTATCTTTGAATTCTAAAAACTAAAAATGAGTTCTAAAGAATCTGCAAAGTCTAAGAAAGACAACTTTATAAAATATTGGGAACCTAAAAGAACACAAAGAGTAAAATACGCCCTATTACAAAGTCTTTACTTTGCAATTCCCTTTGGTATTGTTTTTCAATTTATAGAAAGTGTACAAGGTTTTTTAACCTTACAATTCGTAACTAAAGTCCTTACCTTATTTTGCGTATATTTTCTTTTATCCTATTATGTTTCTTTTACTATTTATGAGAAGAAATATCAAAGATTAAAAAAAGAGGCATAGTTTTAAGCTATTAAATTAACGAGTTTTGCAGTCCTTTTTCAACATTCTTCCAAAAGAAATTCCAAAAAGATTTTGTTCTATCTCTTTCTACATTTTCAGTTGCTACTTTTACAATTCCGTTTTTAGAAGAATCTTTTATAAATAGATTTGCCAACCAACTTAGTACCTTTTTCTTACTTTTGTCTTTATCTAAAACTTTAATATTAAAGTTTTTAAAATCTAAATTTAACTTCCCGTTAGAAGTATAATCATTGCCTTCAAAATCGAAGTACATTTTATCGATATAACCATCCATTTTCACATTCATGGTTGGCAATAAAAAAGAACTCATATTTTTTGAATTCACATCAAACAAACTTCCTTTAATTCTAAAATTATCATTTTTATTATTGATATCAAATATCCACTCAATATCTAAAGGAGAATATTTCATAAAGTTAGATTGAATCTTTGCTGTTGTTACGTTGTTTTCTCTAACACTATTATTATTTATATTACTTATTTGGGCATTTAGATTGTCGAAATTTAAAATACCTGGTTTGTTCCCTTCTATGGTGTACTCTTCATAAACAATTTTCGATTTTTTAATCTCTACATTCTTGATATCAATATTAAAAGGCAGCTCTCTAAGACTTTTACTATACAAGTCTTTTCTTTTATCTGGATGTTCTAATACAGTTCCGTCTAAGTATAAATTAAAAAAAACTTCTTCAAATAAAATATGGTTTGCCGTGAAGTTAAATTTTTCTTTTTCGGATATTTTTATATCAGAAATAACAACCTTTTCACTTAATAAAGTCATCAGTTCTTTTTCTTCGGAAACATGATAGATATATTTTTCTCTTGACTTTAAAGGTACAATCTCTAAACTGTCTAAAGATAAATTGTCTTTTTCAAAAATCAGTTTAGAAAACTTCACTTTTTGAACTTTAGAATACTGAGTTTCAAAATCAATAACCGATACCTCTAAATTAGAATATAAAAAAGGAATCGACTTGTTTTGAGAAGTATCCAGCTCAAAATCATTAATTACAAAAGAAATGTTTTTAACCGTTAAAGGAAAATTATCATTCTTTTGAATATCAATTTCTACATTTTCAAAGTCAATATTATCTATTTTTAAATCTAAGGGAGCCTTTTTTGAGGAATCTTTACGAGTCTCTTTTTTATGCCCTTTTTTTAGAATTTTTCCTGTAATTGTAGAGTTAATCGTTTTTAAATCTTGAATATAAATTGAATTATTTTTTAGATATTGATAATAAGAAACTCCTTTTATTTCTAACTTCTCAGCACTAAGCTGAAGACTGTCTTTTTTCTTAGAAACATTTTCTAAAGTAATATTCCCAAATAATAAATTTATTGATAACGTGTCATAATTTAATTCTTGGGTTATTAAATATGCGTCTAATTTTTTTGTAACCCGATACTCCACAATTTTATAAATAGATAAAATAGATACGACTAGTAAAAATATTTTAAACGTTTTTTTATTCATGTGAGTTAGCTTTAAAACAAATCTAACATACTAATTTATTTTTTCTTACTTCAATACAGAAAAGAATGAACTCATATCGTTCAATTTTATAAAAAAATAAGAGTTGACTCAATTTAGAACCTTATTTTTGCCAAAAAAGAAATAACACATTGATTACTAACAAAAAACTATTCTTAAAAGAAACGCTTAAAGCGCTATTAAAATTAATAATTGCAGGAATTTTTATTGGTCTTTTAAAAGAATATGACGCTATAATTGCAGGAATTTTAGTGCTAAAAATTGTATCTAATATCTATAAAGAAATAATTCAGCCAAAAACAAACAAGAATTGGTTGTTATTAATAGGTATGTTATTAACTGGTTTTGGAGGAATTGTTGGTGAAACTTGGGGAGTTGCAAATGGATATTGGGAGTATCATGAAGTTACAAGAGAATTGCCCTTATGGTTACCTTTTGCTTGGATGCTCGCCTTCCATTATTTGTACAAATTAGAACGTAATTTAATTCCTTTATTAAAAGAGAAAACTCAAAAAAACAAGATTCTTTTGGCAATTTTATTGGCCTTAATTCTCCCTGCTTTTGGAGAAGTAATTACTATTTATTTAGGAGTTTGGACCTATTATTGGCCTTATCAACTTTTTGGAGTGCCTTTGTATGCGTTTATCTGTTTGGTTTTTGTACATATGTTAGTTTATACGCTGTTACATTTTATTTGTAAAAAGTATAAAATTAATGATGTGGTGTTTAACTAAGTCTTCTTTTGTCATTTCGAAATGAGCTTTTTAGCGATTGAGAAATCTCATGAAAATTTTACAAAACCTACATTATTAAGATTATTAAAAACATGATGAGATTCCTCTTCGTTCCTCATTCGGAATGACAGACTGAATTTCAACTTCAAACAACAAACCGACTGTAATTTCCAAATGAGCTTTTTAGCAATTGAGAAATCTATTATTTCAAATAAAAAAAGGTTCAATCAAAATGAAATTTGATTGAACCTTTTTTTATAAATATGTTTTCTTATTAAGAAAATAAAGAAGTTTTCTTAAAACCTCCAAGCAACAATTCTAGTTACTTTATTTCCTTGATGCATCGGAATAATTTTAAACTCAGCAGCCCCTAATTTTGCAGAAGATTTTTCTAAACTTTTTACGTTTTCTTTCTTAGAAACTAAACTTGTGTACCATTTACTACTTTTAGGAAACAAAGAACTTTCATATAAATAATTATGTAAAAAAGCTTTTTCTCCACCAATGTACCAAAGCTCATTGTTGTTTCCTGCAAAGTTTCTAACTGCGTTATTGCCTAAGTTTCTAGACTTTCTTCCATTAGCTCCTTGTGCTTCTTCTGCCGATTTGTAAAAAGGAGGATTACACATTGTTGCAGAAAAAGAATCTGTGTCTTTTAAAATTCCTTTTAAAATTTGTTCTTCATTTAATTGTTGACGTAATTCAATTTTATTTGTAAAATTATTATCGTCCATAATATCTTGGGCAGTATCTAAAGAATCTAAATCGATGTCTGTAGCTACAAAATTCCAATCATATTCTGCAATACCTAATAAAGGATAAATACCAGTTGCACCTGTACCAATATCTAATATCTTAATATCTTTTTCTCCAGAAAGTAAATCTGCTAAATGGTGAATGTAATCTAAACGTCCAGGAATTGGAGGACATAAGTTTTTGTCACCAAAATTCCAAGTAGAAATTTTATCTAAAGAAAATAATAGAGCTTTATTCAATTCTTTTACTGCATCCGGATTTGAAAAATCTATGGTAACAGTATCAAATTGATTTTTAGCGACGTATTCTTTTAATGCTGGGTTTATGATAATTAATTCATCAAAATTATAACCTTTGTTGAATTTATTTTTTGGGTGTAATCCTTTATCTTTCATTGTATTTCGTGTAATTATATTGAAAAAAAACAAAACGAATTATACTGATTGTCACAGCCATTTGTGTTTCTTTTTTTCAAAGGTCAAAAGTAGTTTATAATAAGATGAATTAGCTCGAATTTATAAAGTTAGTTCAAAATAATTTATTTTCTATTTAAAACACATAATTCACTTCAAAAAAAATCATTTCAAAATGAGAGAACGTTATGTATGAGGTAAACATTTTAGAGAAAACGCTGTAAACAGCTATATTCTCTCTAAAAAAAGCTGTGTTACAGTTCTAAAATTGTAAACTCTAATTGCAATGGTTTTAATGAAACTTTTAATGCTTTTGTAAATGCTGAACCATATTCTAAATAATATTCAGAAAAATTACGTTGACGCTCTTCTAAACTCTGATTTGGTAAAATTTCATTTTGAAGTAGCGTAATTCTTTCCACTAAATCTGTTTGTCTTTTTTTCTCTGCTTTTAACAAACGCTTTTGTAAATTCTCTAAACCTTTAACTTGCTTTCTTTCTTGTGCATTTACTGCATTTACAAAAGAAACATCTGTTTGTTTGGCTACTTCTTTCAGTTCTAAAAATTGCTTTTGTAAAAACTGAATCTTCTCATTAAAATTCACCTTAATCTCTGAGTTTTCTATCACCTTTTCAGACAATAAATCATATTGATTTAAAAACAGTTCTTCTAAAGAAATATTTAATTTCTCTAACTTTTTTGCTTGTTTTTCAGAAACTACTTGCACAGAATTACGCAATAGTAAAATAGGAAATGGAATGGCTACTTCTTTAAAATAATCTTTTAATTCTAACCAATACGCCATCTCTCCTCCTCCACCTAAATAACAAAGGTTTGGTAAAATTACCTCTTGGTATAAAGGTCTCATTATTACGTTTGGAGAAAATGCTTTCGGATTTTCATCTACTTCTTTTAAAATTTCAGCCTTAGAAAAAGTAATATCTGTGTTGTTTACTTTGTAAACTCCTTCTTCAAAAATAATACGTTCTCTAAAATCAGCTCCCAAATAAAATAAATTAATTTCTCTTGGGTTCACTTGAATTTTATAATTCTTTTCTAAATCTATAATTGTTTTTGAAACAGCTTTAAACGAAGTTTCGTTTTCTAGTTCGTCTTTTACAATTGGGGTAAACAATTGTTTTAGACTAGCATCATCTCCATCTAAAATAATCAAACCATAATCGCTAAATAATTCATTTGCAATATAACGTGTAGCATCAGCTAAATTATGATGTTTTAAATACCCATCAAAAAATAACTTTTTTAGAAATTCTGCATTTTTAGAATGCCCCAAGTGTTCAGAAAAAACATCGAAAACGGCTGCTAATCCTTCAGTAGAAAAACGTCCAACTGCCCCACCATCTTCACGGTTCCAAAGTACTTTTTTTCCATCAAAATTAAAATAATTAATCTCTTCAAAATCATGATCTTCTGTTGCCATCCAATAAATTGGAACAAAATTTTGTTCTGGAAATTTTTCAGACAATTCTTCACACAAATTAATAGTAGAAAGAATTTTATACAAGAAGTATAAAGGACCCGTAAACAAGTTTAATTGATGTCCCGTAGTCACTGTAAATGTATTTTGTAACTTTAGAGTTTCAATGTTTTCTTCCGTTTTTTTAGAAACGTTAAAACCTTTGTATTGATTTTTTAAAGCATCTACTAGCACCAATCTAGATTGCAATCTAAACGATTTTTGCTTCTCTTCTATCTGATTATGAAAACCAGAAATATCCGGAAAATTATTATAAAATGGTTGTATAGACTCTTTTTTCTCTAAATAATCTAGCATTATATTAGAAAAAAATCCTGTTTTTTGAAATGGTATCTGTGTTACTTTCATCTTAAATAACACGGTTTTTGCAACAATCAGATTCTGTGGTAGAATTCATTTAGTTTGATTAATTTTTGATAAAAATACGAATTATTTATCCTTTGTCGAAAGGCTTCTTTCAATCTAACAAAGTTTTAACAACATAAAGAATCAATCTTCTGATAAACAAAAAAATATATTCTTACTTTTGGCTTCCAAACCCATCTTTATGAAAATTAAAATCCTTTTTATCACTGCTTTCTTAACGGTTGGAAGCATTTTTTCTCAAACACTACAATCTCCTTCTCAATTTTTAGGTTATGAAATTGGTACTCGTTTTACCCGAAATCATAAAGTTGTAGACTATTTTAAATATGTTAGCAACACTTTATCTAATGTAAAATTAGAAAAATACGGAGAAACTAATGAACACAGACCTTTGTATTTAAGTTATATTTCTTCGCAAGAAAACATCAATAATTTAGAAACTATTAGAAAAAACAACCTTACGCAAACAGGTATTCTTTCTGGAAATTCTAAAAACAATAAAGCCATTGTTTGGTTAAGTTACAACGTACATGGAAACGAGGCTTCTAGTACAGAAGCAGCCATGTTAACTTTGTATGAATTGGTTACTAAAAAAGCTGCTTGGTTAGAAAACACAGTGGTAATTATAGATCCTTCTGTAAATCCAGACGGACGAGATAGATATGTGAATTGGTACAACCAAGTAAAAAGCACTCCTTATAATAGCAACCAAGATGCAAAAGAACATGCAGAACCTTGGCCTTCTGGAAGACCAAATCATTATTTATTCGATTTAAATAGAGATTGGGCTTGGGTTACACAAGTAGAATCTGCACAACGTATAAAAATGTATAACAAATGGATGCCTCATGTACATGTAGATTTCCACGAACAATATATCAATAATCCTTATTATTTTGCACCAGCGGCAGAACCTTTTCATGAAATTATTTCTGATTGGCAAAGAGAATTTCAAACTGAAATAGGAAAAAATCATGCGAGTTACTTTGATAAAGAAGGTTGGTTGTATTTTACAAAAGAAAGTTTCGATTTATTATACCCAAGTTACGGAGACACCTACCCAACTTATATGGGTGCCATTGGAATGACCTATGAACAAGCTGGTCATGGAATGGCTGGTTTAGGCATCAATACAGATCAAGGAGAAGTTTTAACCTTAAAAGATAGAGCTACACATCATCTTACAACAGGTTTGTCTACTGTAGAAGTTTCCTCTAAAAATGCAGAAAAATTAAATACCGAATTTAGAAAGTTCTTTAAAAATGATGCTATAGAATTCAAAAGTTATGTGTTAAAAAATGAAAATGAAGACAAGACAAATCGTTTAAAAGCATTGTTAGACACGCATGAAATTACCTATGAAAACACAAATACAGGTACTGTAAAAGGGTATGATTATAGTACTCAAAAAGAAGCTAAAATGAATGTTTCTTCATCTGATTTAGTAATACACACCAATCAGCCAAAAGGAAAAATGGTAAAAGTACTTTTTGAGCCTAAAGCAAAAATAGTAGATTCTTTAACCTATGATATTACTGCTTGGTCTTTACCTTATGCCCACGGATTTAAAGCAATTGCTTCTAAAACAAAAGTAAGTTCTAGCGCTAGCAAAGCCACAAAACCTATTACTAATTTAATTGATAAAAGTGCGTATGCTTACATCTCTAAGTGGAATAGTTTAAAGGATGCCACTTTTTTAGGAGCTTTGTTACAAGCAAATATTACGCCTCGTTTCTCAGAAAAACCTTTTTCTATTGCGGGTAAATCGTATGAAAGAGGAACTTTAATTATTTTAAGAAATGACAACAGAAATGATGATTTTGATACGAATTTAATAACCATTGCAAACAAGCACCAAAGAGAATTAGCAAATGTTTCTACAGGTTTTGTTTCTTCTGGTGCAGACTTTGGTTCGTATTCTGTAAAACCAATCAACCAACAAAAAGTTGCGGTTTTATCTGGTAAGGGAACATCTTCTTTAAGCTTTGGTGAAATTTGGCATTTCTTTGAAACACAATTACAATACCCAATAACCAATGTAAACTCAGACAATTTTAGCTATTTAGATTATTCAAAATACGATGTTATTATTATTCCTGACGGACGATATAATTCAGTTTTAACAAAAACTACTTTAGAGAAATTAAAAACTTGGACGCGTTCTGGTGGTACTTTAATTGCTATTGGAAACGCTTTAAATAGTTTTGCAGATAAAAAGGAATTCTCTTTAAAAAAGAAAGTATCCGAAGAAATAATTAAAGAAGCAAATTTAATTCCTTTTGCAGATAGAGAACGCAAAAGTGTAGCCCATTTAATTACCGGTAGTATTTTTAAAAGTACTTTAGACAATACGCATCCATTAGCTTTTGGTTATGGAAAAACCTATTTTTCTTTAAAATTGGGTGGAACTACGTATGAGTATTTAAAAGACGGAAATAACGTTGCTTACTTTGATGAAAATGTTAAAAATGTATCTGGTTACGCAGGTAGTAAAGCCATAAAAAAAGTACCAAAATCTGTTTTATTTGCCGAGGAAAAAATGGGTAGCGGAAGCATCATTTATATGGTAGACAACCCTTTGTTTAGATCTTTCTGGCAAAACGGAAAACTATTTGTTGCCAATGCTGTTTTCTTATTAAATTCAGATAAATTGAAATAGATTTTTAATTTGGGCGTTTTAACAGGCTTTCCATTATATCTTTTTACAAAAAAGTAAAAAGGATGCCATTTCAATCCTTAACGCAAGCAGTTACTTAAAACAAGTTATCTTAAGAGCTCAATTAATATTTATCATCAAACAATATTAAAACTTAAAAACCCGATCAATAGATCGGGTTTTTATATTTTATAAAAAGTAGAATCAACTCAAATCACAATACCAAAAACTAGTATCGTGGTTAGCTTCTTCTTTTTTAGCTTGATAACAATTATCATCTTCATTATCATGTAACGTATAAGAACGAAGAACTTTTTCTCCTATAGAAAAATCAATTGGGTTTTTAAAGATAGGTCCGTCAAAAACAAAAGTATGAAACTCACCATTTTCTCCGCAAACATCTACATTTTCTGGTAAATCCTTTATAAACTGTTCATCGATAACTCGTCCCACAAATTCTTCGCCTAGTAACTTTGCATTTACACAAACTGTAATTGCCTTAAAGCCTAAAGCTAAAAATTCTTGCAAGACTTCTTTAGTATCTTTTTTCCAAAGCGGATACACTCCTGTGATATTTACCTCAGCTAATTTAGTATCTCTGTATGCTTTTAAATCTTCCAGAAAAATATCACCAAAAATAGTATGTGAATATTTTTTTTCTACTAAAGAATCCATCGCCTCTTTCATTATTTCAGCATACAAATCCATCGTAACATCCGCAGGAAATTCTATTGTTTTTAAATCGATTCCTATAGATGCTGCTTGCTTTAATAATAAATCATTTCTAAGACCGTGCATAGAAACTCTATTAAAATCTTTATTAATTGTGGTTACTAATAAATCTAAATTGTAAGTTGGATCTTGTAAAATTTTATAAAGTGCCAAAGCAGAATCTTTACCAGAACTCCAATTAAAATACGTTTTTTTCATACGAACAATTTGCATAAAAAAATCCTACATAAAGTAGGATTTTGATTATTTATTTTCTTTTTTGATTTAAAGAAACTGGTTTTTCTTGCTTAACAGTTGGTGTACCGTATAGATCATAATCTCCTGCTTCGTGGATTTTAATATCTATAAATTCACCTATTTTAATATAATGTTCTTTTGCATCTACAATAACATCATTATCTACATCTGGCGAATCAGATTCTGTTCTTCCGTAGAAAAACTCTCCATCTTTTCTGTCGAATAAACATCTAAATGTTTTTCCTATTTTCTCTTGATTTAATTCCCAAGAAATTTGAGATTGAATTTCCATAATCTCATTTACTCTTCTAAACTTTACTTCTGCAGGTACATCATCTTCTAAAACATATGCTCCAGTATTTTCTTCATGAGAATACTCAAAAGCGCCCATACGTTCAAAACGCATTTCTTCGATCCAATCTTTTAACTCTTGAAACATTTCTTCTGTTTCTCCAGGATAACCAACAATCAAAGTTGTTCTAATAGCCATTTCTGGGACAACTTCTCTAAATTTATGAATTAATGCCGTTGTTTTTTCGTGCGTTGTACCACGTTTCATCGACTTTAACAACTCTGTATTAATGTGTTGTAAAGGAATATCTAAATAATTACACACTTTAGGTTCACGTTTCATTACCTCTAAAACATCCATAGGGAAACCTGTTGGAAAAGCATAATGCATTCTAATCCATTCAATTCCTTCTACCTTAGCCAAAGCTTCTAATAAATCTGCTAATGCTCTTTTTTTGTAAATATCTAATCCGTAATACGTTAAATCTTGCGCGATTAACATTACTTCTTTAATTCCTTTTTCTGCAAGTTTTGTTGCTTCTGTAACAATATCTTCAATAGGTGTAGAAACGTGTTTTCCTCTCATTAAAGGAATTGCACAAAACGAACAAGGTCTATCACAACCTTCTGCTATTTTTAAATACGCATAATGTTTAGGTGTTGTAGTTAAACGTTCACCAATTAATTCGTGCTTATAATCTGCTTCTAATGCTTGTAAAAGATTCGGTAAATCGTGCGTACCAAAATATTGATCTACATTGGTAATTTCTGCTTCTAAATCTGGTTTATAACGTTCACTTAAACAACCAGAAACAAAAACTTTATCAATTTCACCAGCTTCTTTTCTTTTTGCATAATGTAAAATTGTATCAATAGATTCTTCTTTGGCTTTACCAATAAATCCACAAGTATTGATTACGACAATATTTCCATCATCGTTTTCATCTTCGTGAACAACCTCTTTTCCGTTGGCCTTTAATTGTCCCATTAACACCTCAGAATCGTAAACATTTTTAGAACACCCTAAAGTAACTACGTTAATCTTATTTTTTTTGATGGTTTTTGTACGCATATCATTTTTTTCAGACTGCAAATATACAGCTTAATTAGGGTATATCTATATAGTTTTTAATATGGTTATTATAAACAAATATAGATTGTACAAAAGTTGGTTGTTTACCTATTGATGAAGTTCTTAAATCTAATTTTATTGCATAAAAAAACCTCGAAATTTCGAGGCTTTTAAGTAGTATATTTCAAATTGAATAATTAGCTCCAAAACTCTCTTTTCTTATTCAATTCTTCTTCTTCTTTTGTAAGTTCTTCTAATTGTTTTACAGATAAAACTTTTAAAAATGAAGGATGTTGCTCTATAGCATACTCTATCTTAGTTACTATTTCTGCAACGGTTTCATTTTCATAATCTATATCTAACGGTTCTTTAATAACCATAGATTGTAAAACATTACGTTTCTTAATATTTAATCCTTTTTTATCAAAAGAACGTCTAAAACCATCTATTACAATTGGTACTACAACTGGTTTATAGGTTTTAATAATATGAGCTGTACCTCTTCTAATTGGTCTAAAAGGGGTTGTTGTACCTTGTGGAAAAGTAATTACCCAACCATCTTTTATTGCTTTTCCAATATTAGAAATATCAGAATTTTTAACTTGTCTTTTTACATCTTTACCACCACTTCTCCAGGTTCTTTCTATAGAAACAGATCCCATATAAGCAAATATTTTAGGTAATAATCCCGCTCTCATTGTTTCTCCTGCAGCAACAAAATAAACATTCAATTTGGGTTTCCAGATATATCCAATATTTTTAATAGAATCATCTCTACCACTTAAAGAAGCATTAAAAACGTGATACATTGCCGCTACATCAGCAAAATAAGTTTGGTGATTGGCAATAAATAAGACTCCTGAATCTGGTAAGTTTTTAAGATTTTCTGAACCTTCAATCTGTAGGTTATTGAATTTACGATATCTACCGTGAGAAACAATTCCAAAAATTCTTATAAGCCATTTTTTTAGGAATAAAATATGACCAAATGGGTTCCTTTTAAATAAAGGCATTCTAAATTAGTTTTAGTTATTTTAACAAACTTACAAAACAATTAAGAAAGATGCTATTTTAAGAGTTCTTTAATTTCAGAAAGCATCATGGCTGTTGCCCCCCAAACAACATAACCATCTAGATTAAAGCACGGTACTTCTACGTTATTCATATAAGAAGTATTCATTTTTATAGAAGTAAAATTTGTTTCACTTAACAAATCTCTTAGTAGAACCTCAATTGTTTGCGCTACTTCGTAGTTTAAATTAAAATTTGGTCTTTGATTTGCATATCCTAAAAAAGGGGTTGCCAAGAAATTACTTGGCGGAATATATACATCTGTTAATTCTCTAATTATTTCAATAGATTCCTCAACAACACCAACTTCTTCAAAGGTTTCTCTTAACGCTGTTTTTAGAAGATTTGTATCCGTTTGATCCTTCTTACCTCCTGGAAAACTTATTTGTGCAGAATGTATTCCTTTATAGCTAGCTCTTTGTGTGAGTAAAAAACAAGTTTCATTTTTTAAATTTGGATAAAACAATGCTAATACTGCCGCTTTTTTTGGATTATTTGCAGTAATTTTATCAGCATCATATTTTAGTCTAATTTTAGGTGCTAATTTAAATTGTGCAGATAAACCTCCTAACTCAGTTGTTTTTAATTGCGCTATTTTATTTTTAAAATCGTTAAAATTCACTTAGAAAAATTTAATTTTAACAAAATTATTCTTTTTCGACTTTAAATAAGCAGTATTTGGCAAGAATTTTGAATGACACTATAAAACACAACTATGACTAAAAAATACAAAAAACTAATTCTAAGCATTCTACTAGATCTTATTGGTATTATTCCAATACCTTTTATAGATGTTCTTTGGGCTCCATTATCTAGTTATTTAATATCCAAAATGTACAAAGGAAAACAGGGAAAAGTTGCTGCTATAATCAGTTTTATTGAAGAAGCCATCCCTTTTTTAGATATCATACCAACATTTACAATAATGTGGTTTTACAGCCATGTCATTAAAAAGGAAGAAGTAGAAGAAATTATAATGTTTTAATCTTCTTTTTTGAATAAAAAACCTAACCCCAATCTACTTAAAAACTTTTTCTCGAAAGCCCAAAAGAATTTAAACTGACCAAAAAACCAACCTACAATAGGCAATGTTGCTTGATAAATAGGAAAAATTAACATAATTCTTAAAGGCCAAAATACCCAAGGGTTTGTTGTGTCTTGAGACAGTCCTATAAAACTAGTAATAGGTTTAGCTACCCAAGTAGCAAAAGAACCGTTTATAGAAAACACCAAAATAATTGCTACAATAGACCAATTATTTTTTACTCCCCAACGTTGTTTTAATTTTTCCATATTTCGACAAAACTACAATTAGGAAACCAATTAAGGAAATTTAGTTGATATTAATTTTCTTAGTAAAACTCCCGTTTGAATTTTTTACTCTAACGATGTAAATTCCCTTATTAAAACTAGCTGTATTAACTTTTACTTCAGGCTGTTTTAATAAATTTATTTTAGTAGTAACATTTTGCCCTAACAAATTATAGATCTGTACTTTCTCTATTACTTCTTTTGATGAAATTATGAGTTCTTTTTCTTTACTCTTAATTGTAAAATTATTGATTTTATTAAGCTATAAACCAAGAACAGTTTGATTAAAAGTAATAAAAAAACGATCATCATAAACACCAGAATCTAGATTTACTGTTGCATTAGTAACAGTTATATCAACGTAGTTTTCAGTGACACTATCATATAAATAGACTTCAGAATCGATATCTGTCATGTCATCTATCTTAAAAGTAACATCTCTATTTAAATCGGTTTGAACTTTAAGAGGTATTACTAAAGATTTATTAAAATCTTCTATCCCCGTAATAGCATAAGGAAAATCTTTTTCTTCAATTTTTAAAGACAAATCTGTGGATTTATAATCCCACATTTCTGCTTCATAACCATCTTCATACTCATTTGTTAATCCTCTAAAACCAACAGATACTTGTCTATGATACGTTTGGTCGGTTAACAAAAACTCATAACCTATTCTTAAAATAGGAAAAGCCGATTTCTTTGTAATTAAACTACTTTTATGAAATACTTCTGTTGCAGCACCAGAAACATCAAAAACTCTTTGTGCGTTATTAAAATTTACAGAACCTCCAGAAGCAGATGCTTCTACAAAGAAACCTTGACCTATATCTATATTCTGACTTGGAGTCTTCGTTCCTGTTCCTCCAATGCCAGATTCCGGAGTTCCTATACCGGAAGTTCTTGTTGCGTAACCTCCTAAATATTCTCCTCTTACATGAGAAGTATCATCACCAGAATCATAAAAATATAATGACCCAACAATAACTCCTGCATTATCAGCTATAAAGGTATCTGCATTTATAGGAGAAGCATAAGGATTACCTAAAACACTCCATGTACCAGAACCATAAGCAGCTATTTCACTTGTGTAATCTCCATCATTAGGTCTCCCTACAAAAGTATAATTTTGCCCAGTTGTATTTCCTGTACTTTTTTTAGTAAAACCTTCTGAAGGGTTTAATAACGTTGTAGATTCATTTATTTGCCTTGTCCAATCATTACTATTTACAAGTTTAGCCAACCACCTTCTACTTAATCTTATAGGAGAAGTACTATTATCTCCATTATAATTATCTGTAAAAGAAATATCTAAAGGTGTACCCGTTGCTGCTAACGGAATTGTACCGTCTTTTAAAACACCTTTTATATTGTATGTTTCTCCATTTGTTGTTACTGGAGAAGACCAATAACTTGTTTGATAAACGTTAGATAAATTTCCTTTTACATCTTTATAAAGGTTTCCTGAACCTGATGCATTTTTAACACCTGTATGTGTTTGCTTTAATTGAGAAGTCCCCAATAAACGGATATCTCCTATTAATTCTAAAGAGTTAGAAACGTTTAACTCTAAACCTGTTGTTACTGATAAAGTATTTCCAGATTCTACATTTAAACAAAAACAATCTACATCTTCATTTAAAGTTACATCAGATTGAATGCGAATTCCTTTTGTTACATCTGCTACTGTTGGTTGTCCACTAACTCCACTTCCACCAGACCAACTTCCATTATAAATAATATCATCATAACAATTTATAAAGTTTATACCTACAAAGTCTGAAAAAGCTACCGCATTAGTAACCATTATTGCCGTGGATGATGTAAAGGCTGCATCTGTAAAATTAAAAACTAAATCTGCTACATCATCTGTATCTAAATGAGATTTTGCTACTCCTGTAAAAGAGAGTGTTGCTACTGTATCTGCGTCAGACAACGTAAAAACAGGTGTTAGTCCTTCTGGTAAATTAGTGATTGTAAACTCGGTATTTTCATCAAGTAAATCATCTCCATCAATATCTGCAAAAGTATCTCCGCTTATAGTTACAACTAATGGATTAGAAGTACTTATTGTTCCGGTATTTGTTGCTGCTACTTCGGGTAAAAAACCTTTTTTTAAATTATACTCATTAACATTATCATTACGGAAACCAACTACATACATTTTAGAACCTGAATTATTAAAAGTAATCCCTGTTGGCCTTACTTCAGTATCATTAACCGAATATTCATTTGTTAAAATTGGTGTCCTGCTAATTAAATCGAATGGAGTAATTAATGTATACTCTAAAACTTTTGTAAATTCATTACCTGTAATAAAAAACTTTGTACCATCATTATTAAAAGCTAAACCTGTTGGTGAATCATCATCTGTATTAACAGAAAAACTACCTATAGAACCAGATGCAATACCAGATAAATCGAAATTAGTAGAAAGGGAATATACAATTATTCTATCGGTATTGTTTCCTAAAAGAAATAACAAACTTCCATCATTATTAAAAGTAAAACTAGATGGATTTGAATCTTCTGAATTTATATTATAACTACCTAAATGATTAACACTAGAAGATAAATCAAATGGAGTAGAAACAGAATACTCTTCTATGTCATCAGATTGTGATCCAGTAATATAAAACCGATCTCCAATATTATTAAATTGTATACCTCTAATAAATGTTTCTCGACTACTAATGGATAAAGCATCTTCGAAAGTTATTGTTGAAATGTCATACGGAGTAGATAAAGAAAATTGTGATACCGAATTTAAAATATCTCCTGCAACATACATTTTAGTACCATCTGCATTAAACAATACATCATGTGTTGTTTTTTCTATTGTTTCTATTTTATAGCTATCTAAATATGTTACGGTAGATGTAAAATCGAAATTAGTAGATAATGTATATTCATCTACGTCTATTCCATCTGTTCCAAGAACGTAAAATTTAGAACCTATATCATTAAAAATAACTTCTTGGGGTTCTTTTTCATGCGTTTGAATGGAAAAATTAGAAGAGTAACTAGCTAGTGATAAATTAAATTCACTCCCTGACGGAAAAGTGTAAGTATTTATATCATCACCGGTCGTCCCAATAACATATAGTTCACTTCCATCATTATTAAAAGCAAGTCCTCTTGGATTGCCTTCTTGACTAGAAACATCTAAATCTACAACACCCGTTGAACTTGCTGTAGAAACATCATAAACAGTAGTTAGATTAAATGCGTAAACTTTATCGGTATCTCTCTCTAATACATATAGTTTAGAACCGTCATTATTAAAAGTAATACCATGAGGCCTTGTTGCTGAAGACCCATCATAAGAAAATATAGCTGCAGAAATATCAAAAGTATCATTAATTATGGCAGAAGAAACATCCCAATTTATAGGTAAATCAAATTCTGTAATATTAATATTACTTTCTCCTGTAATGTACATTTTAGAGCCAGATGTATTAAAAGTTACATCTTCTGGATTATTATCTACACTAGATTCTATAAAATAGTTTTTATCTAAATGAGACATTGTAGATAAATCGTAAGGTGTGGTTAAGTTAAATTGACTAATAAAATTTGCACTAGAACCAACCACATAAAATTTTGTTCCTCCATCTCCAAATGCCATCCCATTAGGAGTTGTTTCATAAGAAATAATACCATTTGTAGCTCCTACAAAATCGACTTCTGTAATATCAAAATAATTAGGGCCGCTATATTTTAAACTTTGGGCCATTACTGTCATTTGCAGAAGTGCAAAAACAAAAAATAAAGGAGTTGTAAATTTCATAGTTGAACTAAATCTATTAAGGATTTGAAGAGCTTAACAATAAATCTACAAAAAAAATGTTAATTTTTTAGATAATCAAACTATTTTTTCTTCCTTAGCATCAACCATAAACCTATTAAAACTAGAGGTATACTTAAAACTTGCCCCGTATTTAAAGAGTTTAAAATCCAATCTTCTCTTCCATCTACTTGTGCCTCTTTTAAGAATTCTATAAAGAATCTTAAAGACCAAAGTACTATCATAAAAAGACCAAAAAGGTATCCTGTTTGTTCTTTTTTGTCTGTTTTCCAGAATAAATGCCACATCACAAAAAACAATGCTAAGTAACTAAATGCTTCATACAATTGTGTAGGGTGTCTTGGTACTGTTTCTCCTGCTGCTTTAAAAATTACTCCAAAACTAGAACCTGTTGCTTTTCCATAAATTTCTGAATTGAAAAAATTACCTAAACGGATAAAAAAACCAGCCAAGGCAACCATTATAGCCAATCTATCTAAGATAAATAACCAAGGTTTTTGTAAGTGTTTTTTTGCATAAAAGAACATAGCAATAGGAATACCAATTGCTGCTCCATGACTTGCAAAACCAGTAAAACCAGTAAATTTCCATCCTTTAATAATACCAAATAAAGAGTCGTTTGCACTTTCTTTTATCGGTAAAAATATTTCTAATAAATGATTCTGATAATAAGACCAACTATAGAAAAACACATCTCCTAAACGCATACCAACAAGCATAGAAACAAAGACATACATAAATAACACATCTAATTTCTCTTGCGGAATTTTATCTTCTACATAGATTTTTTTCATTAGTCGTAAACCTAATAAAAATGCGGCTACAAACATTAAACTGTACCAACGAACGGTAAAAAAACCTAAATCTATTCCTATAGAAGGATTCCATGTAATTGCTAAAAAGCTCATATTTTTCTTATTCTAAGTCTGGTCGAGCGCAGTCGAGACCTCATTATTAACTACAATTTATAAAAAACCTCTCGACTGCGCTCGAGGTAACAATTATTATTCTTTCTTTTCTGGAACAGGATCATAACCACTTCCTCCCCAAGGGTGACAACTAAAAATTCTTTTTAATGCTAACCATCCCCCAGAAAACAAACCATGTTTTTGCAAAGCCTCAATTGTGTAGTGTGAACACGTAGGACTGTATCTACAAGTTGCTGGTGTAAATGGTGAAATTGCGGTTTGATAAAAACGAACTAGCAATATAAATGGAAAAGACAGTATTTTTTTCAATGATTAAACTTTAAGAATTAAATGAATACATCCTGATTATGAGATTTCTCAATCGTTCTTATTTCGAAATGACAATCACACTCAAAAACTTGAAATTCATAATTCGTAATTACCTCTTAATTGATTAAAAAAGTGGTTCCTTCTTTACCATCTTTTAGTTGAATTCCTAATGCAATTAATTCATCTCTAATCTGATCTGACAAGGCCCAATCTTTATTTTCTCTTGCTTCTTTTCTTAATTTAATCAACAATTCTACTACGCCATTTATTTTTTCTGAATTGTCTTGAGAATTTTCATTCATCAACCCTAAAACATCAAAAACAAATGCGTTAATTGTTGTTTTAAATTCAGCTAAATCATCTGCCGTTAAACTTGCTTTATGTTCTTTAATTTGATTTACAACCTTTACAGCTTCAAATAATTGAGGAATTAACATTGGTGTATTAAAATCGTCATTCATTGCAGCATAACAATCCTTCTTCCATTTTTGCACATCAAACGTAGATGTTTTTCCTGCTTCTATCTTATCTAAGAAATTAACCGCTTCCATCAATTTAGAATGTCCTTTTTCTGATGCTTCTAATGCATCTCCAGAAAAGTCTAAAATACTTCTATAATTGGCTTGCATGTTAAAGAAACGAACTACACTTGCAGAAAATGGTTTTGGTAAAATCGTATTTTCTCCAGATAAAATTTCATTTGGTAAAATAAAATTCCCTGTAGATTTTGCCATTCTTTGTCCATTTAAAGAAAGCATATTTGTGTGCATCCAATAATTTACAGGAGTAACTCCACTACATGTTTTAGATTGTGCAATTTCACATTCGTGGTGCGGAAATTTTAAATCCATTCCACCACCGTGAATATCAAAACTTTCGCCTAAATATTTTGTACTCATTACAGAACATTCTAAATGCCACCCCGGAAAACCATCGCTCCAAGGAGAAGGCCAACGCATAATATGTTTTTCATCCGCTTTTTTCCAAAGGGCAAAATCTTGTGGGTTTTTCTTATCTGATTGCCCATCTAAAGTTCTTGAATTATGTAATAAATCCTCTACTTTTCTTCCGGATAGAATACCATAATTCTCTTTTTTATTGTACTCATGTACATCAAAATATACAGATCCATTTACCTCATAAGCAAAACCTTTTTCTATGATTTCTTTAATCATTTCTATCTGCTCAACAATATGTCCTGTTGCAGTTGGTTCTATGCTTGGTGGTAAAAAATTGTAATTTTTTAAAACGTCATGAAAGTCTACCGTGTACCTTTGTACAACTTCCATCGGCTCAATTTGTTCTAAACGTGCTTTTCTTGCAATTTTATCTTCGCCTTCATCTGCATCGTTTTCTAAATGACCTGCATCGGTAATATTACGTACATAACGCACTTTATACCCTAAATGCAATAAGTATCTATACACAACATCAAAAAACATAAAGGTTCTAACATTACCTAAATGTGCGTTGCTATAAACGGTTGGACCACAAACATACATACCTACGTATCCGTCTGTTATGGTTTTAAAATCCTCTTTAGATTTGGTTAAAGAGTTGTATACTTTTAGTTGATTTTCTTTGTACAGTTCCATTAAATAAGTGACTATTTACAGCCGATAAAGATAGACACTTTAAAGAGAATGACGAAATGGAATTTGTTAGAAGTTTGCTAAGATTTTAAAAATATAATTAAATTCTCTATCAAGAGAAATAGCTGTTACGTAAACACCTTATAAATAGAGTTAAATCTTAGTAATTATAGCCAAATATTATACTTTTTTAAGATTAATAACTAACATTAAAAAGTTTATAAATCTATCAGATTAGATTCTTCTTAGGAACATAACATGTAGTACTTTTGCCATACTTTTATAAAAGGGTGTCAAAAAAATTATATGATTAAGAAAAGTTTATTATCATTAGCATTAGGAACTTTTGCTATAGGAATGACAGAGTTTACAATGATGGGAATTCTACCTGATATTGCTAAAGACTTAAATATTGATATTCCGTCTGCAGGACATTTAATTTCTTTATACGCTTTAGGCGTTGTTATTGGTTCTCCTATTTTAGTCTTATTCACTGCTAAATATTCACCTAGAAAAGTATTAATTTTTCTAATGTTATTGTTTGCTGTTTTTAACGGATTATTTGCTGTTTCACCTATTTATTCTGTTTTATTAATATCAAGGTTTATGGCAGGTTTGCCACATGGTGCATTTTTTGGAGTTGGTTCTGTAGTTGCCGCAAAATTTGCAGATAAAGGTAAAAAAGCACAAGCAATTGCAATAATGGTTACTGGTATGACCATTGCAAACCTTATTGGTGTTCCTTTAGGTACTTATATAGGGCATCATTTTTCTTGGAGATACACCTATTTAATAATAAGTCTATTCGGTTTATTATCGATGCTTTCTATTTATTTATGGATTCCTAAAATGCAACCTTTATCACAAGTTAGTAAAAAAAGTCAATTGGGGTATTTTAAAACAAAAAAAGCTTGGGTTATTATTGGTATGGTTTCTATAGGAACTGGTGGGTTATTTGCTTGGTTAAGTTATATAGCACCTTTAATGACGGAAATTACCAAAGTTCATGAAGACGGAATTCCGTTTGTTATGGTTTTAGTTGGCTTGGGAATGATTATAGGAAACCTTTTAGGAGGAAAGTTAGCAGATAAAATTACCCCTCAAAAAACAGTTACGGTTTCTTTTATATTTATGATGCTCTGTTTAATTATCATCTATTTTACCGCCCACATTCCGTTTATGAGTTATGCAATGGCATTTATTACTGGCGTTGCTGCTTTTAGTTGTTCATCACCAATACAAATGCTTTTAATAGATTCTGCGGAAGGATCAGAAAGTATTGCTGCTGCAGGCGGTCAGTCTAGTTTTAATTTAGGAAATACTATGGGTGCTTTTTTTGGCGGATTACCAATTACGTATGGTTATGCCTACAATTCGCCACTACTTATTGGAGTTGGTATGGTAGCAATAGGTATTTGCTTTTCTTATTACTACTTGGTTTTACTAAAGAAATCTAACTAATCTCGCTCCAAATTTTAGAATTTTTAGACAATTCTACATATGCTTTTTTAATATTGATGTTTGCTGGTTGCGATAAATTAGAATCCTCTTGTAAAACACTAATTGCCGTATTTCTTGCGGCAACTAAAATTTTAGAATCCTTTACAACGTCAGCAATTTTAAGGTTTAAAACACCACTTTGTTGCGTACCCATTAAGTTACCTGGACCACGTAATTTTAAATCTACTTCAGCAATTTTGAAACCATCGGTAGTATCTACCATGGTTTTTAATCGTGTTTTCCCTTCTTCAGACAATTTATAACTAGAAAGTAAAATACAATAACTTTGGTCTCCTCCACGTCCTACTCTTCCTCTTAATTGATGTAATTGAGAAAGCCCAAATCGTTCTGAACTCTCAATAATCATAACACTTGCATTAGGCACATTTACTCCAACTTCTATTACGGTTGTAGCCACCATAATTTGTGTTTCTCCTTTTACAAAACGCTGCATCTCATGTTCTTTATCTGCAGGTTTCATTTTACCGTGTACAATACTTATTTGATATTTTGGCGTTGGAAAATCTCTTGAAATACTTTCATAACCATCCATTAAATCTTTATAATCCATGGCTTCAGACTCTTGAATTAAAGGATACACAACATATACTTGTCGTCCTTTTTCAATTTCATCTCTCATAAATTTAAAAACAGCCAAACGGTTGCTATCATATCTATGTACCGTTTTCACTTCTTTTCTTCCTGGAGGTAATTCATCTATCACAGAAATATCTAAATCTCCATATACAGACATAGCCAATGTTCTTGGTATTGGTGTTGCCGTCATTACTAAAATATGGGGCGGCAAAATATTTTTGGTCCACAATTTAGCTCTTTGTGCAACTCCAAATCTGTGTTGCTCATCAATAATTGCAATTCCTAGGTTTTTAAACTTTACTTTATCTTCTAACAAAGCGTGTGTTCCTATCAAAATATGTAAAGTTCCATCTTCTAAATTCGCATGAATTTCTCTTCGTTTTTTTACCCTAACAGATCCTGTTAATAAATCTACATTTATATCCATGTCTTTCAACATTTCTGAAATTGCGTGGTAATGTTGCGTTGCTAAAATTTCTGTTGGTGCCATAATGGTTGCCTGGTAACCATTATCTATTGCCATAAGCATGGTTAATAGGGCTGCAATGGTTTTTCCGGAACCAACATCTCCTTGTAAAAGGCGATTCATGTGAGCACCAGAAGCCACATCTTTTCGAATTTCTTTTAATACTCTTTTTTGAGCATTCGTTAGGTTGAATGGTAAATGGTCTTTATAAAATGTATTAAAATAATCGCTCACGTTTTCAAAAACAAAGCCTTTTATTTTTGTTTTGTTAATGAGTTTTTTTCGTAATAATTGTAATTGAATAAAAAATAATTCTTCAAATTTTAATCGATTTTGAGCCTTCGCTAAATTTTCTTGACTTTTAGGAAAATGTGCATTTAGCAAAGCATCTCGTTTAGACATCAATTTAAAATTGTCTATTATTTCTTGTGATAATGTTTCTGTAATTACTTCGAAAAACTGTTGTAATAAATGCTGAACATACGTTCTCATTAATTTATTAGAAACACCAGAGTTCACAAGTCTTTCTGTAGACGGGTACACAGGTTGCATTTTGGTTTGCAACTTTTTTTTGTATTCTACCACCAACTCTAACTCTGGGTGCGGAATACTAAAATTACCATTATAATGATTCAGCTTACCATAAACCACGTAAGGTTCATTAATTTTTAGCGCATCTTTAATCCATTTTTGTCCTTTAAACCAAACCAACTCCATGCTTCCAGTAGCATCCTGAAAGGTGGCCACCAATCTACTACCTCTTTTTTGAGCTACCGATTTTACGCGTGTAATTTTACCTACAATTTGAACCTCTGAAGAATTTGGCTGCAAGTCTTTTATTGCGTAAAAAGTAGTTTTATCGATATATCTATTGGGAAAAAAATTGAGTAAATCGTTACACGTTTTTATACCCAATTCTGTATACATAAGCGATGCTCTTTGTACACTAATTCCTTTAATATATGTTATTGGGTAGTTTAAATTCAATTTTAAAAAATATAAAAAACGAAAATACAGAAATCCATATTAATAATGGAGAAATTCATCATTTTTGAAGATAAGAATGGTCTTTTTTTTTTAATTAATAACCAAACTCTTCTAAAAAAAATAGTTCTATTAATTTTTATAATAAAAATTAATAGAACTATTTAAAAATAACTAATAAACCTCAACAATTTATTCTAATACAACTTTCTTTGAAAGTTTACCTTTATCTGTTTCTATATTAATAATGTAGATAGCATCAGATAATTTAGTTGTTTTTAATCTTTGTTGTTTCGCTTTTTGATCTAAGTTATTCCATTGACCAATTTTCTGTCCTAAAAGATTATATAATTTCACATTCTTTAGCTCTAAATCATGCTCATTTTTATCAGGAACTTATTCATGGACAAACAGATACGATGTTATTTCAAATATGACCAACAAAACATCATTTGTAAGAATAGATGAAACGACTAATACTAATAAAGATTATGACGCTGCTGAGTGGGGTGTATTTATAGATGATGCAATAGCTACTTATGATGTAGTAAATAGTGCAATATCTACAGCTATTATCCAAAGAAGACATCCGCAAGAATTATTAATATCAGAAATACTAAGCTCTAATACCGATGCAAACACATTACTTGGTTTACACAGAATTAAAGAAACTACTAGAAATTTAGATGGAACTTGGGATAATGGTTTTCCAGACAGATCTCGTTATGTTATAATAGATGAAGATTACAACCATACAACAGATATATTAAGTGCTAGAAAACTAAAAATAGACACTTCTAAAGAATTATTAGTCACAAATAATTTATTAGTAGTTACTAATAATATCGAATTAAACGGAAACATACGTTTATCTGGTACTTCTCAATTAGTACAAACACATACAAGTTTAAGTACAGTATCGGGTTCTGGTTTACTTTTTGTTGATCAAAAATCTGAAGTACCAAGTATATATCGTTACAACTATATGAGTTCTCCAGTAACTACTTTAGGGGAAAGTACCTATACTTTAGAAACTGTTCTTAGAAACGGAACAATAACTAATACTCCAAAAGAAATTACTTTTGTTTCTGGATATGATGGTGCAGTGAATGGTACTGATATTTCTTTAGCAGATTATTGGGTATATACATATGCTGCAGGCAGTAACGGTAGATCTAATTGGGAGCACAAATATAAAGACGGAGCTATAAATAAAGGAGATGGTTACATATTTAAAGGACCAGGACAAGAACAAAACTACACATTTGTAGGGACACCAAATGATGGTGAGTTTAATACTATTAATGAAATAAACGCAGGACAATCTTACTTAATTGGTAATCCTTTTCCTTCTGCAATGAATGCTAGAAAATTTATAGAAGATAACGAAGATTCAATAACAGGAACGCTATACTTTTGGCAACATGTAGGAGAAGATGAGGATGAAGGTACTGCAGGGCATAATTTTGCAGGTTACATTGGTGGTTATGCTACTCAAAACAAAACAATGGCTACTGCAGCAAATGCTACTAGCCAAAATGAACCTGTAAATTATACCTTAGAAGCAGAAGATGCCCTTGAAGGAGATGGATTTGAAATATCAATACCAATGATTGGTTTCTCTGTAATTTCTTTAAATAATGAAGACCATATTACGTTTCCTAATATTTCTAGAGGTGTAGACTCATTAAGAATAACTTATGCATCTTTTTATGATAAAACATTAAAAATTAAAATTAACAATACAGACAGAAGAGAAATTACATTTCCTAACACTGGCTTATTATATAAAGAAATTAAAATTGCTTTATGTATAGAAGCTGGTAGTAATGTTACATTGACTTCTAGTAGTGATGGCCATAGTATTTTTGTTGACAAAGTAGTTTTTAAAGATGAAGACGGACAAATCTCTTGCGCTCCGAATACAGGTGGTGAAGAATACACTGACAAATACAAAACTCCAGAACCATATATTGCTGTTGGACAAGGTTTTTTCATTGAAGGGAATACAACAAATGGAAAAGTTGTTTTTAACAATAGTCAAAGAGAATACATTACAAAAGAATCTGGTGAATCTGTTTTCTTTAAAAGTGAAAAGAAAACAACGGAAAAAACATCAAATTCTGGCTTACCAATCTTAAAATTAGGTATGAATTATTCTAATAACGAAGGAAATAATTTACATCGTCAAATAGGTATTTCTTTTGATAAAGCAAACTCTTTTGATTATGAAAAAGGATATGATTCTGAAATGAATAACATGAGTGCTACAGACTTCTATTGGAAATTCCCTAACAACAACAGTACCTATGTTATTGCTGGTGTACAACAAATCTCTAATGATTTAGAAGTTTCTTTAGAGATTGTTGTCAACCAAAATAGTATAATTACTATAAATGTTGATGAAATAAAAAACATCAATCAAGACATATATATAAAAGATAAATTAACAGGTAAAACACAAAAAATAAATGATGTTAGTGCTACATACCAATTAAAAAAAGGTACTTATACAGATAGATTTGTTTTAGCATTTACCACTGCACAAGACGCGGTTCTTAGTATTGAAGACGAATTATTGTCTACCTATACAAATGTATATGCCGACAATAAAAATAACCAAATTGTAATTTCTAAAAACAATGATGTAGAAATTAATAACATAGCGTTATTTAATATTCTTGGTAAAAAAGTAATTCTTTGGAATATTAAAGAACAAAAAAGTGATTACCAACTAGACATCTATAAACAATTACCAACAGGCGTCTACATTGTAAAAGTGAATACAGATAAAGGTAACATAAATAAAAAAGTACTTTTTGAGTAGTAGCACCAATTTATTACTTGCACTTTATACTTAAAGAGTAAATTAATTTCACCCTATTAAAATAATTTTAATAGGGTGTTTTTTTTTATAAAATATATCAAAATAATACTCTGCAATACTAATTTAATTTTATAAAAAGAAAAATAATTAAACCTCTATAAAACAATATTGTGAGTATGTTTTTTTTTATATATTTTAACAATTATTAGTAACTCTATTTATAAAAAAACAACTAATTTTGCATTTCAAATTTTTCTTTTATGTTATTACATTTAAAAGGAACGTACTTATTTAGGGAAATAACTCGTTCTATATTAAATGACAATTTCCTCTTACTGCTAAGATTTAAAATAGCAAAAGTATTTATCGTTAACAAGAAAATCTGCTTAACATGAAATAATTTAAAATTATTTTATAAGTTACAGTAACTTATAGTTAACAACAGAAAGCAACTACTCTTTTAAAAGTTTTTAAAAATTTTACAACGCACAATCAGTACTACTAAAGTATTGTTTTGCTATAAGGTTATTAACAACACATGTTCTATTCCAAAATTTAGAATAGAACAATTCTATTCTACAAAAAATAAAAATAACTTTCGTTTATCACATATAAAAATGCCTAATCTAAAAAAACATATCCTTTTTAGTATTGTACTACTAAGCGCTATAATCAATAATAGCAACGCTCAATCTTCATATTGTATACCTACTAAAACAGATAACAATAAAGAGTTCTTTATAAGTAAGGTCAGTTTTGGGGACCTATTTCAAGACTCTAATAATACTGCCAAAGTATATGAATATTACAATACTTTGTCTACATCTACAGATGTGTATCTAGGGCAAAATTATGCTGCTTCTGTTAGGTATAATGTACAAAACAACAATCAAAGTACACTAAAGATATGGATTGATTTCAATAGCGATGGTGATTTCTCAGACAAAGGAGAAGTCGTTTATGTTAACACCGTTTCCGAACCTTACAGTTCAGACGGTATCATAAAAAATTTTCAAATAAACATACCTTCAACTGCTAAAACAGGTAAAACTAGAATGCGTATTGCTATCAATAGAAATAATTTAAGTGATGCCTGTAATGCAGAAAACCAAGTTGGAGAAACAGAAGATTACGATATTTATATAAAAGATGTTGCAGAAGCTCCAATTGCAAAAAGCATTAACAATATAGATCTTAATTTAGATGTTCTTGGAAATGCAACTATAACTACAGAAGACATTAACAATGGTTCCTATGATGCTTTTGACAGTTCAAATGGATTAGATTTAATATTCTCATTAGATAAGTATATTTTTGATTGTAACGATATTTCAACACCATCTACAGTTACTTTAACTGTAACAGATTCAGATGGATTAAAAGCTACGTCTACAACTACTGTAAACGTAAAACCTTATACTGGAAACTTTGTTACTCCTACTCTAGAAGATATAACAGAATATTGTTCTTATACAGCAATTACACCTGTAATGAACCTTAATTGTAATCAAGAAATTACAGCTACAACTACAGATCCTATCTCTTTTAAAACACCAGGTACTTATAAAATAGATTGGATATTTAATAATGGAACAACTACTAAAATTAGTACACAAAATATTACAATAAAAAATCCAGCAACACCTACCATTTCAATAACAAATATTAGTGAAACCACAGCTATAGTTCGCTGGGAATCTGAAGATGAAGGCCCTTTTATAATACAACATCGCCTAAAAGGAACTACTGATTGGAACGAAACTACTTCTAGCTTAAAATATAAAAAGATTACTGGTTTAGATGATGGTTTAGAATATGACGTACAAGTTAAAACAGCTACTACTTGTAGTAATGATTTTACAGGTATTATCACTTTTACAACAGTAGAAGTACAATATTGTAATGACGACGTAGATGTGAATAAGGACTCCAGATACTACATTTCTAATGTTAAGATTGGTAACATTAATAATTCTAGTGATAAAAATGCTGATGTATACAAATATTATAAAAATGTCTCAACAAATATTGTTGCAGGAGAAACTTTTTCTGGAGAAATAACGTATACTAGAGACCCTAATAATGATACATTTGTTACAGTTTGGATAGACTATAATAATAATGGTGATTTTTCTGACTCTGAGGATAAAGTTTTTAGCACATCCAATCCTGGTTCAGGAAATTCTAATAGTGTTTTTAATATAGCACTTACAGATATTTTAGTACCAGAAACTGCTACCCTTGGTAAAACAAGATTACGTGTAAGTATTAAACACACTTCAGCTCCAACTTCTGCATGTAATTTTGGTAGTCAAAGAGGAGAAATTGAAGATTACGACATTTACATTGGTCCTACTGATAACACCGCTTTTGAATCTGCTATGATTACGCAAGTGCTTCATTATGATACAACAGACAGATGGATAGAAGTTACAAATACAAACACCACAGAAACAATACCTGCAAACAAAATTGCTTTGGCATTATTTAAAAATGTGTCAGGAGACCTAACAGATGTTAAACCTTCTTCAACTTTTTACATAAATGCAGAAATAGCTCCAGGAGCATCAGTATTGATAAAAAAACCAAGTTCTAAAATTACTGCTATAAATGGCTTAGCAATAGAACAAGCTGCAATTACAGATTTTAGTGATAGTAAAGATATTATAATAACTACAAAAAAAATTGATGCAACAGCCTGGGAAAATAGGTATGATGTTGTCACTTCAATTAAAGACAACACCTCTTTAGTAAGAATAGACGAAGTATTAAAGCCAAACAAAAATTACGATTCCGAAGAATGGGTAACTTTTATAGATGATGATATCGCCACCTATCAATCTGGATCTGGTGCAGATATTATCAGTATAAGCAGACATCCACAAGCTCCATTAATTTCAGAGGTATTTAATTCTTCTAAAGAAGCAAATACCTTACTAGGCTTACATAGAATTGGTAAAACAACTACAAACTCTACTGAAACCCTACCTCTTTGGGATAATGGATATCCGGATAGATCTCGTTATGTACAAATAGATGAAAATTATAATCACATAAATAATAAACTAAGCGCTAGAAAACTAGAAGTAGATCTTAGTAAAGAATTAACAATAACAGATAATTTACTCGTTGTGAATAACAACATAAAATTAGACGGAAACATTCGTTTACTAGGTAACTCACAACTAGTACAAACTCATACCAATTCGACTAAAATTACTGGTAACGGAAAACTATTTGTAAATCAAGAATCTGAAGTCCCTAGTAAATATCGTTATAATTATATGAGTTCTCCTGTTACTACCATAGGTGAAAATACTTATACACTAGAAACAGTTTTTAAAGATGGTACCAATGCCAATGAGCCTAAAGAAATTGATTTTGTTTCTGGTTATGATGGTTCTTATAACGAAGGGCTTCTTAAACTAGCAGATTATTGGATTTATACATACGCTGCTGGAAGCAACGGAAGATCTAACTGGGAACATAAATATAAAAACGGAACCATAAATAAAGGTGATGGATATATATTTAAGGGGCCCGGACAAATACAAAACTACACATTTGTAGGTACACCTAATGATGGTAGTTTTACTACCGTAAATGAAATTAATAGCGGAGAATCTTATTTAATTGGAAACCCTTTTCCGTCCGCCATGAATGCTAGAAAATTTATTCAAGACAATATAAATACTACCACAGGTACGTTATATTTTTGGCAACACGTTGGTGAAGAGTCTACCAATGGAACAGCTGGTCATAACTTTGGAGGGTATATAGGTGGATATGCGTCTCAAAATAAAGATATGGCTACAAATGCATATGTTGCTAATTCAAATGATCCTGTAGAGATATTACTAGAAGCAGAAGAAGCAGAACATAATGGACTTATAATTAATTCGGGGACTATTAGTGCAGTTTCACTAAATGAATATGACTACCTAAAAATTAATAATATTTCTAACGGAATAGATACTTTAATAATAACCTATGCTAGTACTAACGACAAAGTTTTAAAACTAAAAGTAAATGACATCGAGAAAGGTGATATTACTTTTACGAATACAAATAATAATTATGTTGATAAAGTATTAACTTTATGTGTAGCAGCAGGTAGTGATATTACACTAACCTCTACAAATGATCAATCTAGTGTTAAAATAGACAAAATAACACTTATAAATAAGAATGGTGAAATTGATTGTGTTCCTAGTACAGGAGGAACTAGCTATGCAGACAAGTACAAAGCTCCAGAGCCTTATATTGCAATAGGACAAGGTTTTTTTGTAGAAGGTAGTAACACGAAAGGTAAAATTATTTTTAACAATAGTCAAAGAGCATATATTACAAAAGAATCTGAAGAATCTGTATTTTTTAAAAGTGATAAAAAGAAAACAACAGAAAAAACTGATAACTCTAGCCTGCCTATCTTAAAACTAGGCATGAACTACTCTAATGAGGTAGGAAACAATTATCATCGTCAAATAGGAATCTCTTTTAATCAAGAAAACTCTTTTGACTATGACAAAGGCTCCGATTCTGAAATGTACGATATGAATTCTACAGACTTCTATTGGAAGTTTCCGAATGATCAACGTAATTATGTAATTGCTGGTGTACAAGAAATATCTAATGAATTAGAAATACCTTTAGAAATTGTTGTTAGTAAAAATAGTGTAATCACTATTCGTATCGATGAAAAGAGTAACATCAATCAAAATGTATTCATTAAAGACAAACTTACGGGTAAAACACAAAAAATAAATAATGCTAGCGCTGCATTTCAACTACAAAAAGGCACTTACATTGATAGGTTTGTTTTGACCTTTACGAACGAAACAGGCACTGTATTAGATGTTGAAAACGATATACTAGCAAAAAACACAAACATCTACACAGACAATAAAAACAACCAGATTGTAATTTCTAAAAACAGTGACATAGAAATTAATAACGTAGCGTTATTTAATATTTTAGGTAAAAAAATAAGCCTTTGGAATATTAAAGAACAAAAAAATGATTACCAACTAGACATCTACAAACAATTACCAACAGGTATCTATGTTGTAAAAATGGACACTAATAAAGGTAACATAAATAAAAAAGTAATTATAGAATAAGCATTAAAAAGAATAAAGTCTATCAATTAAAGCTGAATAATGTTATCATTATTCAGCTATTTTTTGTTTAAAATTTCCTTTCAAATAAATAGTTAATTCTTAAAGTATACACTGAATACTTCAAGTGTTTATGCATTTTTTTAAACCAATATTTTTTATTATTAAATTCTCAACAAAAATCTATTTTTTAAAAGAATATACAATAATTACACAATATTTAATGATTTATACTCAAAAAATCAACCAGAATAAACATTATTTTATTATATTTAAACAATATTTATTTAATTTAATCCCCCAAAAAAATGAATAAAGATAAAAACCTATTAGAATTAATTTTTCAAGTATCTGATTTTTTTAAAACTCAATACTTCACAAACAAAAAAGAAATCTTGTTTTTAACCTTAACCCTATCATTGTTGTTCATTCCACAAACTTATGCGAACACAACACCTATAAAAACAGCATCTTTACTGTGTGAAGAAAGCGTTCCTATTTTAAGTACAATAGAAAGTCCTTTAAAAAATTACAGGACTAATAAATTAAAAACAACAAACACTGCAGAATTATTACCAATTATTAAGTTAGGATTTGAGTATAAAAATACAGATGACTTATTATTACATAGTCAAATAGCAGTTTCTTTTCAAGAATCAAATTCATTTGATTATGAGAAAGGATATGACTCTGAATCTTTTGAAACAAATGACACGCATATCTATTGGAAATTTTCTGATGATCATAGAAAATATGTAATTACTGGTGTACAAGAAATATCTGACGATTTAGAAGTTCCTTTAGAAATAACGATGGGCTATTCTGGAGAAGTAAATTTAATGCTAGATCAAATTCAAAATGTTTCTAGAGACATTTATATAAAAGATAAACTTACAGGAAACACCTATAACTTAGAAAACGGAAAAATCAATATAACCTTAGATAAAGGGGTCTGCACAGAACGTTTTGTTTTAGCTTTTAAAGAATCTGAAGCACTAAGTGTAGATAGAAATACACTAATGAAAGAAACAATTATATATGCTGATAATAAAAATCAAAACGTAATTATTTCTAAAAACCCAGAAGTAACAATATATAAAGTAGCCTTATATAATATTCTTGGTAAAAAAACCAATTTTTGGGAAATTAAAGAACTAAAAAACTCTTACCAATTAGCAATTAATAATCAAATACCAACGGGTATTTACATTGTAAGGTTAAATACAGATAAAGGCATCATAAATAAGAAAGTGCTATTTTGATAAATAAATAAATGACACACAACCAATAACTAAACAACCTAACTCAACTCATGATTGCACTCATCCAAACTCCCCCAATCAACCCACCTCCAGGTCTAGAGATAGAACTGGCATTTTAACACTAATTATCTTAGCCGTATCATATGGTATTTATACCATAAAAAGTACAAAAAAATTAGTCATTAAATAATTGCTTATAGCAAAGGAAAGTTAGATCGATATCTATTTAACTTTCCTTTGTTTTATTTAAAACAGATTCATTTATGACAACAATTACCATTAATAAAAGAAAACACAAAACACTATAAATAATACTGAATCTTATTAAAACCTATCTAAAGTTAAAAATGAATCAAAACTAATGATTCGTAAGGCAGATTTTGTACATTTGTGCATTATATTCAAAAGAAATAATGAGATTACACAGAAACTTAACTTTTGCAGTTATTGACAGCATAAGAGATATATTTAATGAAGGTGTTTATGCTGATAAAGCAGTAGAAAAAGCTTTAAAGCGAGATAAACGTTGGGGAGCAAGAGACCGTAAATTTGTAGCAGAAACCATATACGACATTGTTCGTTGGAATCGTTTATATAGCGAAATTGCAGAAGTAAAAACGCCTTATGATAGAGACAATATCTGGAGATTATTCTCTGTATGGTGTATTCTAAGAGGAATTGCATTACCAGATTGGAATCAAATTGGTGATGTACCAGAAAGAAGAATAAAAGGGCGTTTTGCTGAATTATCTAAAACAAGAAAGTATAGGGAATCTATACCTGATTGGATGGATGAAATGTGTTCTAAAGAATTAGGTGAAGAAGTTTGGACTAAAGAAATTGCAGCTTTAAATGTACAAGCAAGTGTAATTTTAAGAACAAACACGCTAAACATTACTAGAGGCGCACTTCAAAAGAAATTAAGAGCAGAAAATGTACTTACAGAATTTGTACCAAACCATCCTGATGCTTTAATTTTACCTGAAAGAGCAAATGTATTTAAAACAGAAGCTTTTCATGCTGGTTATTTTGAAGTTCAAGATGCATCATCACAACTTGTTGCTGCTTATTTAGACGTTAAACCAGGTATGAAAGTAATTGATACTTGTGCAGGTGCAGGAGGTAAAACATTGCATTTATCTGCTTTAATGGAAAATAAAGGTCAAATTATTGCCATGGATATTTACGAAAGTAAATTGCGTAAATTAAAAGTTAGAGCAAAAAGAAATAAAGCACAC
The DNA here is from genome assembly GCF_038023995.1 of Polaribacter atrinae. Taxonomy (NCBI): domain Bacteria; kingdom Pseudomonadati; phylum Bacteroidota; class Flavobacteriia; order Flavobacteriales; family Flavobacteriaceae; genus Polaribacter; species Polaribacter atrinae. The sequence goes on along the minus strand of NZ_CP150660.1, from coordinate 44,204 downwards.
AACATAGATATGCGTGTTATAGATTCTACAAAACCTATTAAGAAATTACAAGGTAAAGCAGACAGAGTTTTAATTGATGCTCCTTGTTCTGGTTTAGGTGTTATCCGTAGAAACCCAGATTCTAAATGGAAATTACAGCCAGAGTTTATAGAAAACATAAAGAAAATACAACAAGATGTTTTACAACAATATTCTACAATGGTAAAACCAGGCGGAAAAATGGTGTATGCTACTTGTTCTGTATTACCATCAGAAAACCAAGAACAAGTTAATCATTTCTTAACATCCGATGCAGGAAAAGACTTTACATTTGTATCCGATAAAAAAGTACTTGCACATATTTCTGGTTTCGACGGATTTTACATGGCACTTTTAGAAAGAAAATAAAAAAAACAAAGGACTATATTTATTGCTGATATAGTCCTTAATTGCTGAAAAAGAAAGTACTTATTTTTAACTTAATTTTATTATCTATGGTAAAAAAACTACTTCTTTTTATTTTAACAATTACATCTTTAACTTCCTACACTCAAGAAGATTATTACGATGATGTAAATTTACAATTAACAGGCATCAATTTAAAAGATGCTTTAGCAACCAAGATTATTAGCACACATTCCAATATGTTAAGCTATACTCCTGGTGTTTGGGCTGCTTCTAAAATTACAGATAGAGTTATTGATGAGCCAGACTCTGTTGTTTTAATTTACGGTTGGGAAAATGGTTCTGATAGTGATATTACTAATGACAGAACTAGAGATAATTCTTTACAAGATGCCGGTACAGGTGCTACTTTTGTATGGAATAGAGAACATGTATTCTCTAAATCGCTTGCTAACCCAAGTTTAATTACAGACAACCCAGGTGCGGGAACAGATGCACATAATTTAAGACCCGCAGACAAAAATAGAAACTCAGAAAGAAACAACTACAAATTTGCATTAGATAGTGGAAACTCAGGGCGTTCTTCTATTACTTACAATGGTCCTGATGGTGCAGACACAAGAGGTTGGTATCCTGGAGATGAATGGAAAGGAGATGTTTCTAGAATTATAATGTATATGTACTTGCGTTATGGTAGCCAATGTTTACCAACAAATGTTGGTGTTGGAGATTCTCAATTTACGCCTGATGATATGATTGACTTGTTCTTAAAATGGAACAGAGAAGATCCTGTTTCTGATATTGAAAAAGAAAGAAACAACTATCATGAAAATACTTCAAATACCTATGCACAAGGAAACAGAAATCCATTTATAGACAACCCTTTTTTAGCTACTAGAATTTGGGGAGGAGAAAACGCAGAAGATACTTGGGGAATTTATACAAGTAGTGATACAGAAGCTCCTACTGCACCAACTAATGTTACTTTAAGCAACCAAACCTTAACTTCTATAGATATTTCCTGGACTGCTTCTACAGATAATATTGGCGTTGCACAATATCAAGTGTATGTTAATGATGTTTTAACCAAACAAACAACAACAGCTACCTCTGCCTCTATTACAGGTTTAGAAACAAATACAACTTATAATTTTAAGGTAATTGCTAAAGATTTAATTAACAAATCTGAAGCAAGTAATGAAGTGGTCGGTACAACCTTAGCAGATACTACAGCACCATCAATTCCTACAAACGTTACCATTACAGACATCACAGATAGTTCTTTTAATATAAACTGGTCTGCATCTTCCGATAACAACGAAGTAGCTGGTTATGATATTTTTATTGATGGAACCTTTAAAGAAACTTCTACTACAACTACTTATGCTGTTATTGGTTTAGCAACATCTACTACTTATAGTATAACGGTTTTAGCAAAAGATAAAGATGATAATAAATCGGCACAAAGTACTGCCGTAAATGCAACAACAACAGATGGAGCATCTGGAGGTTCTGCTTCAGAATTATTTTTCTCTGAATATTTTGAAGGTGACGGAGGAACAAACAAAGCATTAGAAATTGTTAATTTAACTGGAGGTACAGTAAGTTTATCTGGTTATGTAATAAAACTAGATAGAAATGATACTGGCGAATGGGTATCTCCACTAGCACTAGATAGCGGAACTGTTAAAAATATTGTTCCCGGAGATGTTTTTGTAATTGGAAATGGAAAGAACTCAATTCCTGAATTACAAACTTATTCAGAAACAAATACCATTGGTCAGGTAGATTTAGTACAACCAGTTATTGAAGAAACGAACTGGGGGCAACCTGTAAACTTTACAGGTAATGACGCCATTGGTTTATTTAAAGATAACGTATTAATAGATATTATAGGAGAATTTGGTAACGGCGCTAATTTTGCAGTAAACAAAACATTAAGAAGAAATGGTGATATCAGTGCACCAAATACAACTTTTGATTTACAAGGTGAATGGACACCTTTCCCTGCAAATACTGCAGACGGTTTGGGTAGCCATACTAGTACTTTAACAACTACTAAAAACACTTTTGAAAGTTTTAAAATGTTTCCGAATCCAACAAATGGAAGTACCATTTACTTTAGTGTTACAAAAGAGGCAAAAATTACTATTTACAATGTATTAGGTAAATTGATATCAACCTCAGAAATTACTAAAAGTAAAAACTCTATTGATATTTCAGATTTATCAAAAGGAGTTTATATCCTTAAAATTAATTCTGAAGAACAATTTATCACTAAAAAATTAATTAAAAAATAATACATTTTTTTAAACTTAACAAACACAAACCCCATGAAAAAAACATTACTTATACTTTTATTATTCTCTTCATTCTTAATGAATGCGCAAGCAGAATCTTATTATGACGATGTAGATTTAACAAAATCTGAACTAGAACTAAAAGAAGCGTTAGCAGTTAAAACAATAGCAGCACATACAAACATACTATCTTATGGTTGGCCAGCTTTACAAGCAACAGATGTCAACCCAGAAAATGACCAAGAAGTATTATTAATTTATGGATATTCTACATCTGGCACAACTGCCAGAACAAGAGGTATTTATGAAAACGGAAGTGGTTCTAATGATTGGAATAGAGAACACACCTATGCAAAGTCTTTAGGAACGCCTAATCTAGGTACTGCTGGACCTGGTGCAGATGCACATCATTTACGTCCATCTGATGTTGGTTTTAATGCTCAAAGAAGTAGTCTAAGATTTGCAGATGGTTCTGGTAATGCTGGTCCAGTTTCTGGAGGATGGTATCCTGGAGACGAATGGAAAGGTGATGTTGCTAGAATGATGATGTACATGTACATTCGTTATGCTGACCAATGTAAACCAACCGGTGTTGGTGTTGGAAATCTTGTTGGACCAGACGATGAAATGATCGATTTATTCTTAGAATGGAACGTAGAAGATCCTGTATCAGATTTTGAAAGACAAAGAAATACGTATCATGATTCTAATGAAACGTATGCACAAGGAAATAGAAATCCTTTTATAGACAATGCATACTTAGCTACTAGAATTTGGGGAGGAGATAATGCTTTAGATTCTTGGGGAATCTATTTAACTCCAGATACAGAAGCTCCTACAGTACCTACAGATATTTCTCTTAGCAATATTACCACTTCAACTATAGACGCCTCTTGGACGGCATCTACAGATAATGAAGCTGTAACAAGATATGAAGTTTTTGCTAATGGTGTATTACAAGGTAACACAGCAACAACAACATACACCTTAACGGGTTTAACACCAAATACATCTTATAGTATTACTGTTTTAGCTAAAGATATTGCAGATAATAAATCAGCTCAATCTGTAGCTGAAAATGCGACCACATTATCAGATGTTACAGCTCCATCAGTACCTACAGATATTACTATTTCTAATCAAATTAGTTCTGGTTTTAAAATAAACTGGACAGCTTCTACCGATGATTCAGGTGTAGCTAGTTATGATATTTTTATAGATGGATCTTTAAAAGAGACAGTACAAAGTACAGAATACCAAGTTACAGGCTTAACGGCATCAACTACATATAATGTAACTATTTCTGCAAAAGATATTGCAGGCAATGTTTCTGAACAATCAGAAACTGTACAAGCGATAACAGGAACAGAAAATACTGGAACATCTTGTGGTGAAGAAACTTTTGAATTGATGCCAACTAACGATAGTTCATATTCTACCAGAACTTGGACGGGTGATAATGGACTAGAATGGACTGCTACTTTGGCTAGAACAGATCAAGAGTTAAATGGTAGAGCAATTGCTTTTGATGTTAGAGACAGTAAAACGGGTTCACTTACTTCATCTACATTTGCAGGCGGAATAGGAAGTTTAACAGCTTCAACTTTACGTGCTTTTACAGGAGGTTCTGGTACATTAGATGTTTTAGTGAACGGAAATATAGTAGGTACATTACCTTATGGTGATGAAATTCAAACAACAACAATTTCAGATATTAATATTTCTGGTGATGTAACTGTTGTTCTAAATGAATCTAGCTCTGGAGGTGATCGTGTAATCATAGACGATTTAACTTGGACTTGTTTTTCTACTTTAAGTACAGGCGAAGATCTATTTAACTCTTTTAAAATGTACCCAAACCCAACAGACGGTAATAAGGTTTATTTTAAAATAACAGAAAGTGCAGAGCTTAAGGTTTACAATGTTTTAGGAAAGTTGATTAAAAAAGCGACTATTAACTCTAACAACAATAGCATAGATACTTCTAACTTAACGAAAGGAATATACTTAGTGAAAATAAAATCTGAAAATCAATCGATAACAAAAAAATTGATAAAGAATTAATTACTACATTATCTTAAAAAAAAGACTGCTTCGGCGGTCTTTTTTTTTGGTTTATAACCTCGTGAATAACTCTTAAATTTCAGTAAATTAAATCATTAGTATTAAATTGAAAAAAAGTAAATTTGCATTTTACAACAACACCCAAATAAAACACAATAATGATTCATTTCTTTGGAAATATAGACAGTAAAATATTCGCTGTTCAAACAACAAAAAAATTAAGTACAGAAACGACTGCTAAATTAACTTGGTTATTTGCAGATCAACCAAAAATAGAAGAAACTTCAATTGATGCTTTTTTTGTAGGGCCAAGAGCAGCAATGATTACGCCTTGGAGTACCAATGCTGTAGAGATCACTCAAAATATGGGTATTTCAGACATCATCAGAATAGAAGAATTTACAGCTTCTACAGAAGAGTTTTCTGACTTTGACCCAATGATTTCTGAGAAATTTAATGGCTTAAATCAAGATTCATTTACCATAGAAATTCAACCTGAAGCAATCTTAGATATCGAAGATATTGCTGCTTACAACAATCAAGAAGGTTTATCTTTAAGTGATGAAGAAGTAGCATACCTAGAAAGTGTTGCTACTAAAATAGGAAGAAAATTAACAGATTCTGAAGTATTTGGTTTTAGCCAAGTAAACTCAGAACACTGTAGACATAAAATATTTGGCGGAACATTTGTTATTGATGGAGAAGAACAACCTACTTCCCTATTCAATATGATTAAAGAAACCTCTAAACAATTTCCTAACGATATTGTTTCTGCATATAAAGACAATGTTGCTTTTGTAAAAGGGCCAAAAGTGGAACAATTTGCACCTAAAACGGCGGATAAACCAGACTTTTATCAAACACAAGATTTTGAATCTGTAATATCTTTAAAAGCAGAAACACATAATTTCCCAACAACTGTAGAGCCTTTTAACGGAGCTGCAACAGGTTCTGGTGGAGAAATTAGAGATAGATTAGCAGGAGGAAAAGGATCTTTACCTCTAGCAGGAACAGCGGTTTATATGACTTCTTATTCTCGTTTAGAAGCTTCTATCGACTCCGTTAAGAATTCTAGATATTGGGAAAACAAATTTGAAGCTAGAGATTGGTTGTACCAAACTCCAATGGATATTTTAATAAAAGCATCAAACGGAGCATCAGATTTTGGAAACAAATTCGGTCAACCTTTAATTACAGGTTCTGTTTTAACTTTTGAACACGAAGAAAATTCTTCTGTAAGTGATTCTCCTGCAAGAAAACTTGGTTTCGACAAAGTAATCATGCAAGCTGGTGGAATTGGATACGGAAAAGCAGATCAAGCTTTAAAAGACACGCCAAAAGAAGGCGATAAAATTGTAATTCTTGGTGGTGAAAACTACAGAATTGGAATGGGTGGAGCAGCAGTTTCTTCTGCAGATACTGGTGAGTTTGCATCAGGAATTGAGTTAAACGCTGTACAACGTTCTAATCCAGAAATGCAAAAACGTGCTGCTAATGCAGTTCGTGGAATGGTAGAAAGTGAAGAAAACTTTATTGTTTCTATTCACGATCATGGTGCTGGTGGACATTTAAATTGTTTATCAGAATTGGTAGAAGATACAGGTGGAAAAATCGATTTAGATGCTTTACCGGTTGGAGATCCTACACTATCAGCTAAAGAAATTATTGGTAACGAGTCTCAAGAAAGAATGGGATTAGTAATTGCTGATAAACATTTAGAAACTTTACATAAAATTGCAGATAGAGAGCGTTCTCCTATTTACGATGTTGGTGTAGTTACTGGTGATAATCGTTTTACTTTCGAATCTAAATCTACTGGTGTAAAACCAATGGACTTAGCCTTAGAAGATATGTTTGGTTCTTCTCCTAAAACTGTTTTAACAGACAAAACAGTGATCAGAAAATATAAAAATCCACGTTATAAAACCAAAAATTTAGAAATCTATTTAAAACAAGTGTTGCAGTTAGAAGCTGTTGCTTGTAAAGATTGGTTAACAAATAAAGTAGACCGTTGTGTTGGTGGTAAAGTTGCCAAACAACAATGTGTTGGACCGTTACAAATTCCATTGAACAACGTTGGTGTAATGGCATTAGATTATAAAGGAAAAGAAGGTGTTGCAACAAGTATTGGGCACTCTCCTATTTCTGCTTTAATTAGTCCAGAAGCTGGTTCTAGAAATGCAATTACAGAATCTTTAACCAACTTAATTTGGGCACCTTTAAAAGATAACTTAAAAAGTGTTTCTCTTTCTGCAAATTGGATGTGGCCTTGTAAAAATGAAGGTGAAGATGCTCGTTTATACAAAGCTGTAAAAGCCGTTTCAGAATTTTCTATTGGTTTAGGAATCAATGTTCCTACAGGAAAAGATTCTTTATCAATGAAACAAAAATATACAGATGGAGAAGTAATTGCTCCAGGAACTGTAATTATTTCTGCAGCAGGAAACTGTAATGCAATTAGTAAAGTGGTAGAGCCTCTTTTACAAGTTGATGGTGGAAATATCTATTATATTAATATTTCTCAAGACGAATTTAAATTAGGTGGAAGTTCATTTAATCAAACATTAAATGCGATTGGAAACGAAGCGCCAGATGTTACAGATGTAGCGTATGTAAAAACGGTTTTTAACACCATTCAAGATTTAATTAAAGCTGATAGAATTAACGCAGGACACGATGTTGCTTCTGGTGGTTTAATTACTACTTTATTAGAAATGTGTTTTGCTGATGTAAATTTAGGAGCAGATTTTAATATATCTGCTTTAAATGAAGAAGATGCTATAAAAGTATTATTCTCAGAAAATTCAGGAATTGTTTTTCAAGCAGATGCTTCTGTAGAAACAATTTTATCAGAAAATAACATTGAATTTTTCAATATTGGTACTGCAAATAATACAGGAAAAGTAAATATTCAAAATAATGAAGATGCATTCTCTTTTGATGTTACAGAAATGAGAGACGTTTGGTATAAGACTTCTTTCTTATTAGATCAAAAACAAACTGCTAATAATTTAGCACAAGATCGTTTTGATAATTATAAAAATCAGCCTTTAACGTATAAATTCCCAGAGAATTTTACAGGTAAATTACCTGTAATAGGAAAAGACAAACCAAAAGCTGCAATCATTCGTGAAAAAGGTTCTAATTCTGAACGTGAAATGGCAAATGCAATGTATTTAGCTGGTTTTGATGTAAAAGATGTACACATGACAGATTTAATTTCCGGTCGTGAAACATTAGAAGACATTCAGTTTATTGGTGCTGTTGGTGGTTTCTCTAATTCTGATGTTTTAGGTTCTGCTAAAGGTTGGGCAGGAGCATTTAAATACAACGAAAAAGCAAACACTGCTTTAAAAAACTTCTTTAAAAGAGAAGATACATTGTCTGTTGGTATTTGTAATGGTGCACAATTATGGATGGAATTAGAATTGATTAATCCAGACCATAAAGTACATGGTAAATTAGGTCATAATGATTCTCATAAGCACGAAAGTTCTTTTACTTCTGTAAAAATTCAAGAAAACAACTCTGTAATGTTATCTAGTTTAGCAGGAACAGAATTAGGGGTTTGGATTTCTCATGGAGAAGGAAAATTTAACTTACCAGAAGCTGAAGAAAATTATAGCATCGTTGCTAAATATGGTTATGCAGGATACCCAAATAACCCAAATGGTTCTGACTTTAACACTGCAATGATGTGTGATAAGTCTGGAAGACATTTAGTTACAATGCCTCATATTGAGCGTTCTACTTTTCAATGGAATTGGGCGAATTACCCAACAGACAGAAAAGATGAAGTTTCTCCTTGGTTAGAAGCATTTGTAAATGCTAAAAACTGGTTAACAAAATAATTGAGTAAAAAAGTATATCTAAAAGGGCTTTTTTTAAGCCCTTTTTTTGGCTTTAAAAACAAGTCTATTTAATTAAGTACAATGAGAGTTCCAAAAAAATATCAGTTTATAGTTGAATTAGGTAAAGCCCTACACACTTATGGTATTCCATCCTATAAAATTCAGTCTTACCTAACAGAAGTTGCACAAAACAAAGGTATAACAGGTAGTTTTATGGATTTACCTACATGGATAAATTATGTTTTTTATGATGAGAAAAATTCTTATAATTATGTAGAATGTATTCCTCCTGGATCTTTAAATTTAGGGGCTTTTTCTCGAATTGACGAACTGACTAATAAAGTTATTGATTCTAAAATTGATGAAAGTGCCATTAATGAAGAATTAAATATTATTCATGCTAAAACCAAAGAAATAAATCATTTTTATTTATTTCTCGCATATACTTTTGCTGCAGGTTCATTTAGTTTGATGATTGGTACCAATTGGGTGTCTTTTATTTTTTCTTTATTATTAGGTTCTATCACTTACCTACTCGTTTACTTAGCTACAAAATCTAAGTATGTAGAAAATGTATTCGAGTCTTTATCTGCTTTAGTAATAACTGTTATCTGTTGCCTTTTATCCTTAGTTTTTCCTGACTTTAATTTAGGTTTGACAATATTAGCCTCCATCATTATTTTTATTCCAGGATTGGCAATTACAACCGCATTAGAAGAAATAACTTCTAAAAGTTTAGTGTCGGGAAGCGCAAAGCTTTTTGATGCTATGATTGTACTGTTTAAACAATTTTTTGGAGTAATTCTTGGATTAGGCTTAATGACTTCTTTAATTGATATTGATCTAACTCACTATGTGTCTGATATGCCAAAATGGACTTTATTTTGTGCCATTCCTATATTTTCTATCACGGTTTTACCGATATTTCAAGTCCGTAAAAAAGATATATTTTTTGGAGTTTTAACAGGAGTCCTCGCTTTTTTTATTACGGTATTTTTATCATCGGTTTTAGGGATATTAGTAAGTACTTTTGTTGGTACGTTAGCCGTTGTTGGTATTAGTAGACTGTTCGGCAGAATTTCTAAAACACCAAAATCTGTATATTTAACACAAGGTATTATTATGCTTGTACCAGGAAGCAAGTCTTTTATGGGCTTAAGTAATTCTTTTTTTAATCCTTCTATTACTGCTTCTGCAAACATTTTTGAAGAGGTCGCTTTTATATTAATGGCTATCATTGGTGGATTACTTTTTGCAGGTACTTTTAGAGAAAGAAAACCTAGAAAAAAATTAATTGAAACTAATAATTAAGATCTTTTTTTTACGTTAAAACTAAAAAAATCTTAGAAATCTATTTGTAGTTTTTCTTTTTCATTCTAGAGCGCATTTGCCTTCTTAACAACAAAAATCCGTTGCTTAATTTTCTTTTTTTCTTTAATACGGGAATACTTAAAGTAACTAATAGAGCAATACAAGCTGCAGAGCCTAATCCACCTCCAAAGCCACTGAAATAGGTGCTTGTATTAAAATAAATAATCGTAAAAACAACACCTGAAAACCCGATTAATATATAATCAGACATAATTTTAGAAGATACCATACCTATAAAAGAAGCTCCAAAACAAACTAATGGTAAATTTTCTGTTAAGTATGTAGATAATAAATTAGGAAATACTAAAACAAAAACTCCTACAAAAACACCAACTAAAGAAGAGGACCTAACGGGTCCTTGTTTATATTTTATTTGTAAAAGAAAAGTGATGATAGAAGAAAGCCCTCCTATTATTAATAATATAAAATAATCTATAGCCATCTAGAAATTATAAATGTGATAAAAAATGCAAGGGTAACTCCTCCAAAAGCTAAGGTCCCTAATTTTCCGCCAAAACCATGAAAAGCATCTTTTGTACCTACTAACAGAAAACCAGTTATAACACTTGCTAGGGCTATAAATATATAATCCGGAGCAATATTAACATTTGTCATTCCTACAAAAGCACCACAATAAACAGCCGTAGGCATTCCTTTAATAAAGTTATTCTTTTTAAAAAAGGTAGGAACAAAACTAACAACTAAACCTACTAAACTTGCTGCTAAAACACTACTTAATTTAAATGAAACACTTAAAACGTAGGTAATAATTGCTCCAAAAAAAACAAATGCGACAGTTAGCACATGTTCTAAATCATGATTTTTAGCTTTTAACGATGTTTTCTTATACCTAATTAAAAGCAAAACAATTACCAAAACAACAAATACAGAAACATAAATGTTCTGTTGTTTTTCATATAATATTGCTGCTAAAAAACCTAAATGGCTTAATAATATTAAACTGAATGAAAGCTGTTTTACGTGCTTTTTAAGCATAAAATGTATTAAATTTATAAGCTGCAAAAATACTTAAATTACTTGTGTAAGCTTTCTTATTTAAGAGCATTTTAATAAATTTTTGAGTAACTTATATAAACCAATTAAGTTTAAAGTGTATTGCAGAATATCATTGTTTTTAACAAGTAAAAAAACAATAACATCTTACATAAAAAAACAGCTTTTAGAAAACTCTAAAAGCTGTTTTGCGTTAGGGATTGCAGCGATATCCTTTTTACTTTTTCAGTAAAAAGATATAGCGGAAAGCCCGACCTTTGGGAACGCCATAATGCTAAATCAATTTTCTAATGGTAGATTCTCCAATAACAATTCCCTTTTTTAGTTGCCCATTTCCCTTATATAAAATAGTTGCTTCTCCATAAGAATTTACTTTAATTAGTTCTGATGCATGTAACTGAAATATACCGTTTCCATAGGCTGTAATTTTGGTTTCTCTGGTTAGAACTTCTGTTGCCATGACTTTACTTGCACCGTAGGCTTTAATTTTTTGCTTATTAACATTCCCTTTTTCCATCTTTAAAAAACTATCACCATAAATAGAAATATCTAAGTTATCAACTTCAATTGTAGGAATGGTAACTTCTGATTTTCCATATAATCTTAAAATACATTTATTTTGATTTAATGGAGTTTGGAATGTGATTTTTTCTTCACCTCTTATAGAAAAGAGGTCTACATCTACATAAGTAATAATTAAACTTACTACTCTATTATTATATAAAGGAACTTTCTTTTCGTAATTTTTAGTCACTCTTTTTTTGTTTTTTGTATAAGTTTTAGCGCCTTCTAAATAGACTTGTAATGTTCCTTTATTTAATTCGTACTTAAACTTCTTTACAGGAACGCTTATAGCTTCTATTACAATACTGGCTTTAGTCCCTTTTATAAAAACAGCTTCTATATGTGGACTCACAATAATTTTATTAAAATTAGTACTTAGCGGAATCGTTTCTTGTGCATTTGCATTATTGTTTAAAAATAGCAGGCTTAAAAAGAAAGTAATAAATTTAAATTTCATAATTTTTATTTTAAAATTGACGGTTACACGTAATTTATCATTTTATAACTACGCTATTACTACGTAAAAGACTAATCGGTTTTTAATATGTTACTCTTTTTTATATTTTTACTGATATTATTTATTACAAAAGAAAAAACAAGTAAAGTATTAGGCAACAAATCTGTTGTTTATTGCTGTATAACAAATTAAAAATAACTCATTCTAAAAGAACCTTAAAAAATAATTTCACTCTTATTTTTTAAGCATAATTCCCCCCAATAATAGAAAGTGGTTACTAAAATAATTATTGAAATCTATCTATATGAGTCAAAAACATAACTGATCATAAATAAATTTAGGTTAAAATAATTATTTATATTTAAGAAATTAATCCCTATGAATTTAAAATATTATAATACTGAAACTACTTCTCATTTAGTGGACGAATTTTATAGTGTTGAATACTCAGAAAAAGTTACGCCTCTAAAAACAACCATAATTCCTATGGCATTTTCTAGCATTGCTTTTTTCTATTCTGGAAACCAATATACCATTCAGAATAAAAATAAAAAAGAATTAAATGGTCTTACCATATTTGGTCAATTTATTAAATCTTTCCCGCTTTTTATTGACAACTTAGGGTTCTGTTGCGGAATTAGTTTTAAACCTACAACACTCTTTAAATTAACCAATATTGATCTTTCTCTATTAACAAACGATCATGCTTCATTAGAATCTGTAGAACGAGATGTATCAAAAAAATTAAAAACTATTTTTTTAAACAATGCAGATGATTCTGAAAAGCTATTTAAAGAAATTTCTATTTGTTTAAACTATCTACCTATTCTAGAAAATAAAGATACTATAATCATTGATAGCGTTATTAATGAAATTAATAAAAGAGAAGGGTTGTTATCTGTAAATGAAATTTTAAAGACTGTTCCTTTTGGCCAAAAAACATTAGAAACAAAATTTAAAAAAATGGTTGGTTTAACACCTGGAAAATATATTCAGATAAAACGTTTTGTAAATTTAATGCGAAAATATGAAAAGGAGCAAATAGATTTAAAAGACTTAATATATATGTATGATTACTATGATGAATCACACTTTGCTAAAGACTTTAAATTATTTACTTCAAAATCCTTCAAAAATTATTTTCAAGAAGATTACATTCTTGTAAAAAAAGCTTTAAAAAATAACAGTTACGATTTTTTACAATAGACTAATTATTACTAGAACTATATTTGTCTTTCTATTTATACAATTATAAAATATTTTGGGGGAAGTATTTTACAATTGTAATACAAAGTATATTTGCTATGGAGTTTAAAAAGATCAAATTTAATTATTTGGTCTTTTTTGCATTTTAAAAACACTTTAATATATACGTAATTAAACTACTATTTATTTTTCATAATGTGTCACAACTTAAAAAAAAAAAGGTCTCTTATATGTAAACCATCTAATATTAAAGATATGAAAAATAAAAAACTACTACTTGCTTTCACTTTATTACTAATCTCTACTGTTACAGTTGCACAGAAAAAAATAGATGCTTCTAAAATTATGGAAGACATAAAAACAGGAAAATCAATTTCAATTAATAATGCAACTATTATTGGAGTGTTAGATTTCACTTATATGAAGGAAGCTCTTAAAAAAACATCTCATAAAAAGAAAAGTAGTTGGTTTAATTGGAATTCTAATAGTTCTACCAACGAAATCAAAAAAATTATAGATGTAAATGTATCATTTACAAACTGTACTTTTATAGATGATGTTTTAGCATATATACCAGATGAAGACACTGGATTAACTTTTACTGCTAGCTTTGAGAATGAAACAATTTTTAAAAACTGCCTATTTGAAAGTAAAGCAATGTTTAAATACTCTCGTTTCGAAAAAAACACAGATTTCTCTGGAAGTAATTTTAAAGATGATAGCACGTTTAAATATGCTAAATTTGATAGAGAAATTAGTTTTGCTAATACCACCTTTCATGAAATAGCTACTTTTAAATATGCAAAGTTCAAAAATTCAACAAGTTTTAATGATGTCCTATTTAAAGATGATGCTACTTTTAAATATTCACAATTTTTAGATGGTGTAAATTTCAAAAACACAATTTTTAAAGAAAACTTAAATATTAAATACATGAAAGTTTCTGGTAAATTTGATATTACAAATATAAAAGTAGGCTATGAAATTGATTCTAAATACACCAAAATAAACGGAAAAAGCTTCAATAAATCCATATTAGATAAAAAATAGGTATTTATACCTGCATTAATATCTACAATTAATTCTAAATTGCACTCGTAATGGAAGAGGTTGGAATTAGGGGGCTAACCAAAACCGTATATAGCTAGCTTTTAAACAAAAGCTAGCTTTTTTTTGTAAAAAAACCAAATATTTATTATAAATATCAGTAATATAGGTTTTTATGATAAATAATAGAATACAGAAAAAACAAAAAACAACTTAAAATAGAATACTCATAAGTAAATAATCTATTCATTAATAATATGAATATATTGTTATATAAATTTTATATTATTCTTAATAAAAAACTCTTATAATAAGTATTTGTTAAATCAATCTAAAATTGCTAATTTGCCTACTTCAATTATAATATGAATATATGGCAATAGAAGTTACAAGATTATTCGATTTCCCTTATTACCAATTAGAAACCTATAATTTAGAAAAAGCATTTATTTCTAAGGCAAGTGGTAATTGGCAATCTATTACTACGCAACAATATATTGATCAAGCCAATCAAATAAGTAGAGGCTTAATTAATCTAGGTGTAAAACCAAACGACAAAATAGCCGTAATTTCATCTACAAATAGAACAGAATGGAACATTTGTGATATTGGAGTACTACAAACTGGTGCACAAAATGTACCAATATATCCAACTATTTCAGAAGATGATTATGAATATGTTCTAAATCATTCAGAGTCTATTTATTGCTTTGTTTCAGATATAGAAGTGTTAAAAAAAATTAATAAGATAAAGAGTAACACAAGTTTAAAGGCTGTTTTTACTTTTGATGATATAAAAGGTGAAAAAAGTTGGAATGAGATTTTAGAATCTGGAAAAGACACAAGTAATCAAAATGTTGTTGAAGAAAGAAAAAATAATGTAAAAACAGATGATCTAGCTACCTTAATTTATACATCTGGTACAACAGGTAAACCTAAAGGAGTAATGTTATCTCATAGAAATATTGTTAGCAATGTTTTAAGTTCAGAAAAACGGGTACCCTTTGATTATGGAAAATCTAAAGGATTAAGTTTTTTACCTATTTGTCACATTTTTGAACGCATGATTTTATATCTATATCAATATTGTGGAGTTTCTATTTATTTTGCAGAATCAATTGAAAAATTATCTGAAAATGCACAAGAAATAAAACCAACAGTAATGACTGCGGTTCCTCGTTTGTATGAAAAAATTTACGACAAAATAATTTTAAAAGGAGAAGCATTAACAGGCATAAAAAAAGGATTGTTCTTTTGGGCTGTAAATTTAGGTTTAAAATACGAACCAAATGGAGCAAATGGTTGGTGGTATGAAACTCAACTAAAATTAGCTAGAAAACTAATTTTTTCTAAATGGCAAGCTGCTTTAGGCGGAGAATTAAAATTAATGGTTTCCGGAAGTGCAGCACTTCAACCGAGATTAACAAGAGTATTTGCAGCAGCAGGAATGCCAATAATGGAAGGATATGGTTTAACAGAAACATCTCCTGTAATCTCTGTAAATGACCAAAGAAATAAAGGCTTTAAAGTAGGTACCGTTGGTAAAATAATAGATAAAGTTGAAGTAAAAATTGCTGAAAACGGTGAAATTTTAGTAAAAGGACCTAATGTAATGTTAGGATATTATAAAGATTCAGAGAGAACAGAAAGTGTTTTAAAAGGAGGATATTTTTACACTGGAGATAAAGGTGAGCTAGATAGCGAAGGCTTCTTAAAAATTACCGGTAGAACTAAAGAAATGTTTAAAACTTCTGGAGGTAAATATGTTGTTCCACCATTATTAGAAGGAGAATTAAAGCAATCTTTATTTATAGAGCAAGTAATGGTTATTGGAGAAGGAGAAAAAATGCCAGCTGCTTTTATACAACCAAATTTTGATTTTATAAAAGAATGGATTAAGCATAAAAACTTAAATATTGGTACAAGTAATAAAGAAATAGCTAATTCGCAAATTGTTATTGACCGTATTCAGAAAGAAGTAGATAAGTGTAACTTAAACTTTGGTAAATGGGAACAAATAAAACGTTTTGAACTTACACCAGACGTATGGTCAATTGAAGACGGACATTTAACACCAACCATGAAAATGAAACGTGCAATTATTAAAGAAATCTATAAAGAATTATTTGATAAAATTTATAAATCTTAATTCTATATGACACTATCCTAAAAAGTGTGTAAGTTCAAAATTTCAGGGTTAGGTTATTTATAACTTAATCCTGTTTTCAAATATAGCTAAAAATTGATTTAGTATCACTCCCCAATTTCTGATTGGCATGGTCCATTTTTTAGTGCTTTCTCTCAAAGCTAAAAACACGGATTTCATAACTGCTTCATCGGTTGGAAACGAGAGTTTGTTTTTTGTGTATTTCCGTATCTTTCCATTTAGGTTTTCTATAAGATTTGTGGTGTAGATTATGGTTCTTATTTCAATAGGAAAATCAAAGAATACTGTAAGCTCATCCCAATTATTTTCCCAACTTTTAATGGCGTAAGAATATTTAGAATCCCATTTAGTTTTGAAGTCATTTAAAGCAGCTTTGGCAGCTTCTTTTGTAGGAGCAGTATAGATTTGCTTCATGTCACGAGTAAATTCCTTTTTGTCCTTCCAGACCACGTAACGACACGAATTTCTTATTTGATGCACAACACAAATTTGAGTCGTTGATTTCGGAAAAATAGTTTTAATAGTATCCGTAAATCCATTTAAATTATCGGTAGCTGTGATAAGTATATCTTGAGTTCCTCGAGCTTTAATATCGGTTAAAACACTCATCCAAAAGGCTGAAGATTCATTTTTACCTAACCATAATCCTAGGACTTCCTTTTTGCCATCTGTTCTCAGGCCTACTGCAATATAAATAGTCTTGTTTATGACTTTAGAGTTTTCCCTAACTTTAAATACGATGCCATCCATCCAAACAATTAGGTAAGTGGCCTCCAAAGGCCTGTTCCGCCAAGCAATAACATCTTCTGTAATCTTATCTGTAATCCTTGAAATAGTGGATGTAGAAATATTAAAATCGTACAGCTCACGTATTTGTTCTTCAATATCACTGTTACTCATGCCTTTGGCATAAAGCGATATAATAATATTTTCGATGCCTTCTGTTGTACTTTCTCTTTTCTTTACAATTAAAGGATTAAAAGAACTATCACGGTCTCGAGGAACTTGAATCTCTGTTTCTCCTAAAACGGATTTTAATTTCTTTTTAGTGTAACCATTTCGAAGGTTGGCTGCTTTACTTTTTTTGTGCTTATCGTAGTCTAAATGGGCATCTAGTTCCCCTTCTAGTAACTTCTCAATACCACGTTTGTGCAACTGTTCTAAAAAGGATGTTAGCTCTGGTGCATTCTTGAATTGTTTTAAAAAGTCTTCGTTTAATAAATCTTCTGGTTTCATAAGTGTGTAAAAGTTAAAATTAATGAATAAAAAAATCTCAGATTAATATTTAACCTGAGATTTTAAAACTTACACAGTTTATGAGATACTGCCTTCTATATTTTAATTTCATTGAAATGAGCGTAAGTTTAATAATAAAACTTTACGCTCATTTTTAGTTTAACCAAATAACTATTATATCGGTTATAGTTTGTAGCCTTAAACTTTAAAAATATGTTCGAAATTAGAGTTACTCTTCTTTTAATTAATATTTAGGGCGTGCCCATTTTCTACAAAATAAGTAAATTATAAAAAATAGAATATAAATGGTCAGGCTATCCGTTACAAGTCCTCGTTCGTGCCTCACTGTGGGCTTTCCCCTACTATCCTTCACGCAAAAACAACAAGTTAAAGACGTATTTACCTTTTAACGTTTACATACTATTACTAGAAGTTGTTTAAACTGCTTATACTAAAATTATGCCTTATAAAACATTCTCATTGAATCAATAAATAGCAGAAAACTTATAAGGTTATACGTGAAATTGGTAAGAGACTCTATATATACGATCAAAAATCAGTGATGTAATCGTTATCATAAATAATCGATAAGATCCTTAATTAACTTAATCCATCAAAAAGAAATATTACTTAATAATTAAAGGTATTCTTATAACAAGAGCATACCTTTTATATCCTAAGCGATTAATACCTATAACAATATTATAAAGTTAACAGTACATCAAAAAAATAGAAAAAAAACTAAACTTGTTTTATTTATTAAAATCAAAAAGAATGTAAAATTAATACTTCATAAAAAATTAGAGATTCAAGTTAACAATAGACAAATATCCTTATACATTAACCAAACTAAAAAAAACACTTCGTAAACATATATTTAAAATAGATTTCAATTGATTTTTTTTATCTATTACTAAACCTATACTTGATAAATTTTATCAGAAATATATTAGAACAGGCTTAACAATAACACCAGCCAATTAAGATTATAAGGTCAAAAAACAGCAGATATTAATGATACCTTTTTGCAGTATGTCTAATGCAAATAAACCATTTAAATTTAGAGCAAAAAAAAACCTCAATTCGTAAGAATTGAGGTTTAAGATCTTGATTTCTCAAGATTAAAGAAAGGCGGCGACCTACTCTCCCACATAAATGCAGTACCATCGGCGCGATTGGGCTTAACTTCTCTGTTCGAGATGGGAAGAGGTGAGCCCCAATGCTATAACCACCCTAAAATTTTCAGCTAAATTTATTTAACTGTATAAGTTAACATATGGTAAAATAATATCTAAATCGTCTAATAAATAAAGAGTCTATGCTCCCGCCTTTCGGCGGGAAGCGTACATAAGTCTATGGGTTATTAGTATCACTTGGCTATGACATTACTGCCTTTACACCTATGACCTATCAACGTTGTAATCTCCAACGACCCTTTAAAGAAATCTCATCTTGTGGTGGGTTTCGCGCTTATATGCTTTCAGCGCTTATCCCTTCCCGACGTAGCTACCCTGCTATGCTTCTGGCGAAACAACAGGTACAC
>NZ_CP150660.1:0-22500 GCF_038023995.1 Polaribacter atrinae | reverse complement strand
TGTTTCAGTTCACCGGGTTTACCCCTATTGCTAGGTGACATGTCTTCAACATGACGGGTTGCCCCATTCGGAGATCTACGGATCAAAAGGTATGTGCCCCTCCCCGTAGCTTTTCGCAGCTTATCACGTCCTTCGTCGTCTCTGAGAGCCTAGGCATCCGCCATACGCCCTTACTTAACTTATTGTACTTTTTGCTACAGTGTGTTGCCACACTATAATGAACTCTTTTATATTTTTATAAAAAAATTTTTGATTAGATAAATCTAATCGTTCTCTATCTATTTGATTCTTACGATATCATTTTACCAATATGTCAATGAACTTGGGGTCGATTTCTTGAAATTGACCGTTGTGGAGAATATCGGAGTCGAACCGATGACCTCTTGCGTGCAAGGCAAGCGCTCTAGCCAGCTGAGCTAATCCCCCATTATGAAATTCAGAATAAATCCTAAATTATGAATGTAGAATCCTCTTACTTCCAGAATTTCCTTAGTATTTTGCTTTTTGTAGTCCCGGGCAGACTCGAACTGCCGACCTCTACATTATCAGTGTAGCGCTCTAACCAGCTGAGCTACGAGACTATAATAGCTTAAAATACTTATATTATAAAATTAACAGCAAAGAGTAAAAATGACCTTTTTTTGTAACTCACCATCTTTCTCTAGAAAGGAGGTGTTCCAGCCGCACCTTCCGGTACGGCTACCTTGTTACGACTTAGCCCTAGTTACCAGTTTTACCCTAGGCGGCTCCTTGCGGTGACCGACTTCAGGCACTCCCAGCTTCCATGGCTTGACGGGCGGTGTGTACAAGGCCCGGGAACGTATTCACCGGATCATGGCTGATATCCGATTACTAGCGATTCCAGCTTCACGGAGTCGAGTTGCAGACTCCGATCCGAACTGTGATATGGTTTATAGATTCGCTCTCTGTTGCCAGATGGCTGCTCATTGTCCATACCATTGTAGCACGTGTGTGGCCCAGGACGTAAGGGCCGTGATGATTTGACGTCATCCCCACCTTCCTCACTACTTGCGTAGGCAGTCTCGTTAGAGTCCCCATCATAACATGCTGGCAACTAACGACAGGGGTTGCGCTCGTTATAGGACTTAACCTGACACCTCACGGCACGAGCTGACGACAACCATGCAGCACCTTGTAATATGTCCGAAGAAAAAACTATCTCTAGTCCTGTCATACTACATTTAAGCCCTGGTAAGGTTCCTCGCGTATCATCGAATTAAACCACATGCTCCACCGCTTGTGCGGGCCCCCGTCAATTCCTTTGAGTTTCAGTCTTGCGACCGTACTCCCCAGGTGGGATACTTATCACTTTCGCTTAGTCACTGAGCTAATGCCCAACAACTAGTATCCATCGTTTACGGCGTGGACTACCAGGGTATCTAATCCTGTTCGCTCCCCACGCTTTCGTCCCTCAGCGTCAGTACATACGTAGTAGACTGCCTTCGCAATCGGTATTCTGTGTAATATCTATGCATTTCACCGCTACACTACACATTCTATCTACTTCCATATGACTCAAGTCAACCAGTATCAAAGGCAGTTCCATAGTTGAGCTATGGGATTTCACCTCTGACTTAATTGACCGCCTGCGGACCCTTTAAACCCAATGATTCCGGATAACGCTCGGACCCTCCGTATTACCGCGGCTGCTGGCACGGAGTTAGCCGGTCCTTATTCTTACAGTACCGTCAAGCTGGTATACATACCAGTGTTTCTTCCTGTATAAAAGCAGTTTACAACCCATAGGGCAGTCTTCCTGCACGCGGCATGGCTGGGTCAGAGTTGCCTCCATTGCCCAATATTCCTCACTGCTGCCTCCCGTAGGAGTCTGGTCCGTGTCTCAGTACCAGTGTGGGGGATCTCCCTCTCAGGACCCCTACCTATCAAAGTCATGGTAAGCCGTTACCTTACCATCTAACTAATAGGACGCATAGCCATCTTTTACCAATAAATCTTTAATTAAAACTCGATGCCAAGTCTCAATACTATGAGGTATTAATCTTCATTTCTAAAGGCTATCCCTCAGTAAAAGGTAGGTTCTATACGCGTTACGCACCCGTGCGCCGGTCGTCATCTGTGCAAGCACAATGTTACCCCTCGACTTGCATGTGTTAAGCCTGCCGCTAGCGTTCATCCTGAGCCAGGATCAAACTCTTCATTGTATATTGTAAATATTATAATGAATAAGTTTCAAAAGAATTTGTTTAAATAAATCTAAACATGGTTATTCTACTCTTTAATTACGCTGTCAATTTCAATATTTTCAATGAACTTCTTAAATCTTGCACTTCCTGTGTTTAAACAGGTATTTAAAATTCAATTTGTAGAAACGTTAGAATCGAACTAACTGACTTATTTAATGGTCATTCCAAATTTTCTCTGATCGTTTTTTGCTGTATTTCTTAGCGGCTGCAAACATACAAACTATTTCTAATCTGACAATAAAAAAATAAACTTTTTTTTTACTTTAATTTACTAGTAAAAACTATGAACGTTTTGCCGAAAATTTCGGACTGCAAACATACAACGTTTTTTACAAACCAACCTCATAAAAATTAAAGTTTTTTTTGATTCATTTTCACTAACTTATCATTTTAACTCCTTAACTCTCACTCGATTTACAACTCCTCAATGAACTCAACTAACAACCCTATATTGCTGTTAGCGGGTGCAAACTTACAACACCTTTTTAATCTAACAACTATTTTTTTACACTTATTTTAATTTAATTTTACACTTGCTTTTAATACACTTGTTTTGAGTATTTTATAAGCCCTGTTTTTTGTTTATTTTTTTAAGGGTATTGGGTTTTATGTGCGTTTTGGGGATGGCAACTACTTTAAACAACATAATAGCATTAAAAACGGGAAAGAGTGTGCACTGAAAATTTAGTCTAAATAGGTTTGAAATAACTTTACCTGGTCACTTGGATTTGTTTTTTTGCTTTTAAATAAAGTCTGTAAATGATTCTTTTTTAATTTTAACAGAAAGGAAATTACGAAAAAGATCTTTTCTATATTAAAATAGAAACTTTCTAAATAGATTAAAAATCTAATAAATAGAAGACAAGTATAGAAAGCTTCTATTTACTCTGAAGCTTAATTTATTAAAATAAAGGGATTCCTTCGTGCCTCGCAATGAAGAATGTTTTTTTGAAATAGGAAATAGATATGAAGAACAAATTTGCTATCTATTTGTTAAAATTACCTTTGTAGGCTTGTTTTCTTCTAACTAATTACAATTACATGCTTTGTGTTAGGGATTGAAACGGCATCCTTTTTGCTTTTCGCAAAAAGATATAGTGAAAAGCCCGACCTTTTTTATCTAAAAACTGCTTTGGAATTAAATGAATGTCTTTATATATAATGTGAACTATTTTAGAATTGAACTAAAAAAGGGAACACCCAAAAGAAAATATCAATCCTTAGCTTTTCTAATTTTTCCTTTTTTACGCATTTTAGCAAAAAACAACTTATATTCTTCCACATTAATCTCCGACTTTCTTTCTATCATAATTTTAGTGAAATCGAAATTGAGCTTTGTAGCTTGAGGCTTAAGTTTACCATCTTGAAATGCACGTTGTAAGACCTCTTCTATTAAAAAATCTTCATTTTCTATCTCTGGATGGTATTCTGTTTTTAATGAAAGGCTAAATACATTTGCCGTTGTGTTGTACCAAAAGGCTTTCCAACCACTTCTTAAAACCTTAATATTATCAAAAGCTGTTTTACCTGTTTGACGGTGAATTAACTTGATAAGAATTCTACCTTCTGTGGTGGTCATCTTTTTAATTTGATCTGTAAACTCGCCTTCTATATATTTTTGAATTAACCTCGTATATTTTCTGCGTTTACTTTTAGATTCAATTTTTTCTAATCTCACATTTAAAGAATCTAACCTTTCGGAAGCTAGCTGTGCATACGGATAGGCTCTAAATACTTTTTTTCGAAACCATAAATAATACCGAACATCATCTCTAGAATTGAATTTGTGCTTCGGTAACAATGAAAACTCATTGAGGTTTACAACTAATGTGTCTCCTGGTTTTACAAAAACATAATCATCTACATTAATAGGTAGCGAATCTGTTTCCTGAATTTGGGAAAAAGAGCCAACGGAAATTAGTACTATATATATGTAAAGAAGTTTCTTCAATTTTTTGTTATATCTCTAATTAGGCTAAGTTTAAAACATAGCCTAACTGTTTCTATTATTTACTGCAAATTAGAGTCCAAATTTTTATTTTTTAACTAATCTTATCTATAAAATCTTGCTCAGAAATAATTTCTATTCCTAAACTTTCTGCTTTTGTTAGTTTTGATGGTCCCATATTATCACCCGCAACAATAAAATTTGTCTTTTTAGAGATTGACGAACTTACTTTTCCGCCATTATCTTCAATTGCTTTCTTCAATTCGTTTCTATTCATTTGATAAAAAACGCCTGAAACCACAAAAATTAATCCTTGTAATTTGTTTGTTTGATTTTCTAAACTTTCTGCTGAAACTTCTAATTGTACACCAGATGCTTTTAATCGATTTATTAATTGTATGCTTTCTAAATTTGATGAGAAATCAAGAATACTTTGCGCAATTCTCTCTCCTATTTCATCTACAGAAATTAAGGTTTCTAAATCTGCTGACATTAAATTGTCTATAGATTTAAAATGTTTTGCTAACTTTTTAGCTACTGTTTCTCCTACAAAACGTATTCCAAGTGCAAACAATACTTTTTCGAACGGAATTTCTTTTGATTTTATAATTCCGGCTATCATATTCTGAGCAGATTTTTCTGCCATTCTTTCTAACGGAATTACTTGTTCTACTGTTAAATCATATAAATCTGCATAGTTTTGAATTAAGCCTTCTTTACGCAATAAATCTACCGTTTCGCCTCCTAAACCATCAATATCCATGGCCTTTCTAGAAATGAAATGCTGAACTCGTCCTGTAATTTGTGGTGCACAACCAAACTCATTAGGGCAATAATGCTTTGCATCACCTTCTGTTCTTACCAACTCAGTATTACATTCCGGACAATTGGTTGCATATATGGTTGGTACTGAATCTTCTGGACGCTTAGTTAAGTCTACTGCTATAATTTTAGGAATAATTTCTCCTCCTTTTTCTACAAAAACAGTGTCTCCTACTCTAATGTCTAATTTTGCTATTTGATCTGCATTGTGCAGCGAAGCTCTTTTTACCGTTGTACCTGCTAATTGTACGGGTTCTAAATTTGCAACCGGAGTTATTGCCCCTGTTCTACCAACTTGATAACTTATAGAATTTAAAACTGTAGAAACTTGTTCTGCCTTAAACTTATATGCAATTGCCCATCTTGGTGCTTTTGCGGTATAGCCTAACTCGTCTTGCTGATGTAAATTATTTACTTTTATTACAACTCCATCTGTTTCATACGGTAAATCGTGACGTTTAGCATCCCAATTAGTGATGAAATCGAAAACTTGATCTATCGATTTTACCAACGTGATGGTTTCTGGTACTTTAAAACCAACTTTTCTTGCATTTTCTAAACTCTCAAAATGCGTTTTATATTTGCGTTCTTCCGTTACAACCTGATATAATAAACAGTCTAAAGGTCTTTTTGCAACTTCTGTACTGTCTTGTAATTTTAAACTTCCGCTTGCAGTATTTCTAGGGTTTCTATATTCTTCTTCTCCATTTTCTACACGCTCTTCATTCATTTTATTAAAACCATCTATTGGTAAAATGATTTCTCCTCGCATTTGAAAATCACTTAAAAAATCTCCATTCGGAATTAAAGGAATTGAACGAATTGTTTTAATATTAGGTGTTACTTCATCTCCTTGAAAACCATCGCCACGGGTTACTGCTTTTACAAATTTTCCGTTTTCGTACGTTAAATTGATGGAAGCTCCATCGAATTTTAATTCACACGTATATTCTACATCTGTTGTACCTAACCCTTTTTGAATTCTTTCTTCCCAATCTAATAAATCTTCTTTAGAATAGGAATTACTTAAAGAATACATTCTGTTTTTATGGGTAACTGTATTAAAGTTTTTGGTGATGGTACCTCCTACTCTTTGCGTTGGCGAATTTGCATCGAAAAACTCAGGGTTTTCACTTTCTAACTTTTCTAATTCTTTTAGTTTGATATCGAAATCGTAATCTGAAATAGTTGCATTATCTAGCACATAATAGTTATAATTATGTGTATTTAATTCGCTACGAAGTGATGCTATTTTTTGTTGATTTGTCATTCTGAATAAAAAATTTAATCTTTCTTTTTACCTAATAATACATTAACACCTTCTGGAAAAGGATTGCCCGAACAACGCCTAAACGAAACTATTTGACCAACATGCCACATTGCATCTGCAATTGGACCATTAATTACACACCAAAAAGAAAGCTCTTTGTTAGGAAATAATATTTTAAATTGAGAAACATCTTTACTTTCTCTAAGAATAAGACTTGCTTCTAAAAAATTTTCTAATGTTTTTTTCCTTTTTTCGGCAAAAGTCATACTTGGTTCTGTAGCTCCATTTAACTTTATTAAAGTAGCGTTTAAAACTCGTATTGATAAATGATAAATATGATCTATCGTTTCTTCTGTTGTTCTTGCTTCTGCATTTGGTTTAAAAGCCAAATCTGTTTCCGATAAGTTTTCTGTTGCCCAATAATATCTAAAGCCTAACCCATCTACCATTCTACTTACAGATGTACCTGCTGTAAATTCTGTTGACGGTTCTGGTATTTGGTAATACGGTAGTTTTTCTTTGGATATCATTTTATAAAAGCACTTAATTAGACTGGTAAAAATAGTAAAAAGAGGCATTGAAACAAAGATTTGTGTGCTCTAATAAAAAACAAAAAAGAACCTTGCAAAGACATTAAAAAACTTAGGTTTCTATTAACATTGAAGACACCTAATTGTTGTAGTTATTTCTATAAAAAATAACATAACTTTATATAAAAATACTTGTGTTTACATTGAAGAAACTGTAATTTGTAAAGGCATTCAAAAAATGGATAAAATAATGAAATACACTATAAAAATACATAAAGTATCTACTGTTGATGATTTAGAAAACTCTTGGAGTGCAGAAGACTTTAAAGAACTTTTAGTACGATTTGATTTTGCTAATAATGATGTGAATGATCTTAAAGAATTAAGAGAATTACTTTTTATGGCAATTGGAGATAAAGAACCAAATGAAGCTGCAGCAATTGTATTAGATTACAAATTGGGTACTGTTTTAAATGAAGGTCAGATTGATTCTCTTTCTTATGAAATGTTGGTAGATAAAATTTCTGAAGAATACCCTAAAATAGAATTACATAAAACTCTTTTTATTATAAATCAGCTTTTATACAAAGCTTTTAATGGAAAATTCCCAAATACGAAAGCAACCATTGTAGATTTTGAGATAACCCCTTCTAGAAATGCAGACACCACAATTACAAAAGAAATTGTATTAAAATGTCTTGCTCAAAACTTAGATCGCCACAATGTAATTATTAGATTGTTTAGTAATCAATTAAATGCTGATGAAGCTTTTATAGAAGCAAATGATATTATTTGGGACTTAGAAAAAAAGGATACGACTTACAGATTGACTACTTCTGATTATTTTATGAGTAGAGAGGAATTTATAAATGACGAATTTGAAGCGAATATTAAATTTTTCGAGGGAGATTAAGTTGAATTTCAGTTTATGACTTATACTACATAACTTATATTTAAAAAAACTATTAAAGAACAAGAAAGAAAGTAAAAGGTATCGTTTCTAATTAATGACTATAGCAGGCAAAGAATTATAGCCCTGATTGAACGGTTTGTTTGAGCTCTTTTTTATCCCCTTTTTGGGGGATAAAAAAAGCGAGTAGTGAAAGCAGGAAATAGCTTCTAAAAAAACAAAATCCGAAACAACATTGCTTCGGGTTTTTACATTCAATTAATATTGAATGAACTTGCACTAAGAGACTTTTAATAATAGGTAAACCGTCTTACTTTAGCGATGTGCTTTGCCAAACGCATTACTTGATGAGAATACCCATATTCATTATCGTACCAAACATAAATTACAATAGTTTCTTTGTCTGTAATAGTAGATTTACTATCGAAAATTGCTGGTGCTGTAGCACCAATTATGTCTGATGAAACCAACTCGTTATCTAAAGAATACTTAATTTGTTCTACCAAATCGCCTTCTAAAGCATACTTTTTTATAATGGCATTTACGCGCTCTGTAGAAACCATGGTATTTAATTGTAGGTTTAAAATAGCCAAAGATCCGTTTGGAACCGGAACTCTAATTGCGTTAGATGTTAGTTTGCCTTTTAAAGCAGGAATTGCCTTTGCAACTGCTGCACTTGCACCGGTTTCTGTTATAACCATATTTAGAGCTGCAGACCTTCCTCTTCTATTTTTACTATGAATATTGTCTACCAAATTTTGGTCGTTTGTGTATGCATGAATGGTTTCTATGTGTCCTTTTAATATTCCGAAATTATCTTCTAAAACCTTTAAAATTGGCGTAATTGCATTGGTGGTACAAGATGCTGCAGAAAAAATATCTACTGTATCTGGATTGTGTTGTTTGTGATTTACACCGTGTACAATATTAGGAATTCCTTTTCCGGGAGCGGTTAACAAAACTTTGCTTGCTCCTTTAGCTTTTAAATGTCTTGCCAAAGCAACATCATCTCTAAAAGCACCTGAATTATCTATAATTAACGCATCTTTAATTCCGTATTTTGTATAATCTATTTCTTCTGGATTATTAGCAGAAATTAAGTGAACCGTTGTTCCGTTTATAATTAATGCATTGTGTTCTACATCTATTTCTACGGTTCCTAAAAAATCTCCGTGTACAGAATCTATCCTTAATAAAGAGGCTCTTTTTTCTAAAACTTCTTTATTAATTTCACCACGAGTAACAATAGCTCTTAACCTTAATTGAGAGCCTTTACCCATTTTAGACATAAGTTCTCTTGCCAATAAACGACCAATTCTACCTAACCCATATAAAACTACATCTTTTGGTTGAATGTCTTCTGACTCTGTGGCTCCTTTTAATTTGTTACTTACAAAGGCAATTTTGTCTTCACATTTTTTAGTACTTAAATGACATTCATACGCAAGTTTACCAATATCTAATTTAGATGATGGTAAGTCTATTTGCTGAATTGCTTTTGCAATATCTAACGCATCATAAATAGAAATGGGTTTGCTTACAAACTCTTTAGCGTAGTTTATTAAGTTTAATACTTCACTTGCTCTTTTGTCTACCAAAGGGTTTCTAAAAAGAACTAACTCTATAGATTTATCGTACCATAAATCATTTACAATAGTTATAAACTCTACTGTTGCTCTTCTATTTTGAGCTTGGGTAATAACTTCTTCTTCGTAATTTAAAATTGTTGACATCGTATCTCTAAATATAAATTTCGGGCAAAAGTATTCCTTTTTATTAAAACACGAAATCGATTTCGTAAAGTTTTCGTAAATAAAAAAATCCTGATAAAATTATCAGGATTTTTAATATTGTAATTATCGATTTTATCTAAAAGCATAACGCTCTTTTTCTCCATCTAAATTAATAACCTCTAAAATAATAGGATTTCCTATACCAAAAGAAGCCTCTATTTCTTTTACAGCATCACTAGCATTTAAAACTGGTTTTTTATTAATCTTCGTAATAATGTATCCTTCTTTTACGCCGTAATAAATAAGGTTTTTATTTTGATTGGTCATTATTCTGGCACCTCCAGGAATGTCGAACTTCTTAATTTCTTTTTTAGAAACATCCTTTAAAACAACCCCTAACTTTCTAGAAACATAAGCATCTTTTTTACTTAAAGTTATAGTCTTAGTAATCTCTTCACCATCTCTATCGATAGTAATATTTACCAAATCTCCAGGTCTTTTAGCTGTTAACTGACCTCTTAGTTCAGAAAATTTAGAAATCTTTATATCATTTACTTTTTTAATAATATCTCCAGATTTTAAACCTCCTTTTTGCGCACCACCATCATCACTAACTCCTGCAATCAAAACTCCTTCTATATCTCCATCTTCTTGGTTTATGTTGATTCCTAAAATAGCTTCTTGTACGGTACCAAACTCCAATAAATCATCAATTATTTTTTTTGCAATATTAGATGGCACTGCAAAAGAATACCCAATAAAAGAACCTGTTCTAGAAGTAATTGCGGTATTAATTCCTACCAACTCACCACGTGTATTTACCAACGCTCCTCCACTATTTCCTGGATTTACAGCCGCATCTGTTTGAATAAATGAATCTGTAGAAGTAGTACCTTCTAAATCTCTCCCTTTTGCACTTACAATACCCGCAGTTACTGTAGAAGTTAAGTTATAAGGGTTACCAACTGCCAAAACCCATTCTCCAATTTTTATATTGTCTGAATTAGCAAATGGAATGTAAGGCAAATCAAAATCTACATCAATTTTTAACAAAGCAATGTCATTTTCTTTATCTGTACCAATTAACGTTGCTTTATACTTCTGTTTATTATTTAATGTAATTTCAATATCTGAAGCTCCATCAACAACGTGATTGTTTGATACAATGTAACCGTCTTGTGAAATAATAACTCCACTCCCTGTGCCCACTTGCTCAAACTTTCGAGTTCCACTACTATTACCAAAGAAAAGATCTATTGGGTTAGATTGTGTTCTTATAGATGTATTTTTAACATGCACTACAGCATGTACCGTATTTTCTGCTGCAACAGTAAAATCTACAGAATTTGCTATTGAATTTGCATTGCTTAATGCAGGGTTAAAATTTGCAGTAACCGTTTTTACAGGTTGAGAAATGGTTCTTTCTATAACTACATTTTCATTAAATAGCATTTTATATCCGCCTAAAGTGATAGCGCCTCCCAAAATAGCCATTCCTAATAAACTTAATAATTTTTTCATGATTTTTAATTTTAATTACTCAAAGATACAATTATAACAATTTCAAAAAATCTGTTTAACTTGATTTTAACTGACTTTAACCGCTTTTTAACACTCCTTTTTTATCCTTTAAATTCCTATATTTGTGCCAATGAATTTAGAATTTTATAAATACCAAGGAACCGGAAATGATTTTGTTATGATAGATAACAGAACTCTAACTTTTCCGAAAGAAAATATTGCCCTTATAGCGAAACTTTGTGATAGAAATTTTGGTATAGGAGCTGATGGAGTTATTTTAATTGAAAACGATCTAGATTTCGATTTTAGAATGATTTATTTTAATGCTGATGGAAGTCAGACTTTCTGTGGTAATGGAGGACGATGTGCAGTTGCTTTTGCAAAGTACTTAGAAATTATCAAAGCTAAAACTAATTTCATAGCTGTTGATGGACCACATTTAGCGACTATTGACAATGGAATTGTTTCCTTAAAAATGATAGATGTTGATGAAATTACCGTGAAAGAAAACTCGGTTTTTGCTTATACTGGTACACAACATCATGTAGAATTAGTGGCTGATTTAGATCAATTTCCTGTTTTTGAAAAAGGAAAAGAAATTAGATATTCTTATAGTGACCCAGGAAGTAATGTCAATTTTGTTCAACAAATAAATGATGCTACTTTTAGAGTAAGAACGTATGAAAAAGGTGTTGAAGATGAAACTTTAGCTTGCGGAACCGGAGTTACAGCTGTTGCCATTGCCATGCATAAAACAGGTAAAACAACTCGTAATTTAATTTCTTTACCTGTGGAAGGTGGCAATCTAGAAGTATCTTTTTCTGAAGAAAATGGTGTTTATACAAATGTCTTTCTAAAAGGTCCTGCTACTTTTGTTTTTAAAGGGAGTATTTCTTCTTAATTATTGATCATATAATAATGACTAAAGTTAAACTGACTTTAATTTTCTTGCTATTATTTTCTTTTGAATGTTTTAGTCATGAAAATGGTGGTTCTGGAATTAAACAAACTTTTTTTAAAAACGGAATTGGATTAGGTAGCGTAATTGCAGTTGTTATTTCTTGGGATAGAAATAAATCTATTCTTTATGCATTATTACACGGAGCTTTTGGATGGCTATATGTTATCTATTTTATAATAGTTCGTGAAAATGACGAAAAGTAGCAGTAATTTTTTCTTAAAAATGATAGATATCAAAAATTGATATTTTTTTAACGCAAATAATCATTACAAAAACCGTTTATGAGTATTTTTAAAAACCTTTTTAATACCCAAAAAGAACATTCTAAAATATTTCCGAAAGAGAGTAATGAGGGAAATGTAAAAATCGAAAACAATCAAATTATTTGTACAGATAGTAACGGAATAAATAGTTGCACCGTACATTTAAAAGATTTACAATATGTCTATATTACGATTAGAAGTAATAAATTAGCCTATCTTTTCCTTTTTGATCACCATCAAAATTTTATACCTGTTACCTATTCTGGATTCAGTAAAATGTATCTAGAGTTATCTGCTAAATTTAATTTTAAAGACGTTATTTTTTTTAAAAATATTGCAAAAACAACCATTTTAAAAAAAGAAATTTGGAGAAAACACTATATACCTACTTTTGAAATCTTAAACTCTAATAATATCGATTACAACCTAGGTTTTGAAATTCAATCTAACCCCAAACAATTCATTTCTTGGGATACTACCTATGAGGAATTAGAAAAAAATAAAAATACTTTATTTGAAAAATCACCTTACGAACAAAAATTACTAAAATTTAATGCTCCTGTGCGTATTGGAAATATCCTCTTAAAAGATTTTAGTGCTTATTTTGATAATGATAGAAACGATGTTCCTGTTCTGCACTATTATACTCATTGTTTTAACAATATAGCGAATGATAAAAGTTATATACAGCTAAAGAAAGTTTTAAACACAGATTTGACTACCGGTAAAATGAATAACGGTTATGAAAGAGCAGATCAAAAAAATATAAATTTTAATTTAAAAGGAATGCAGTTGTCAATTTGTTATACGTATGACAGTGATTGGCTATTTAACTGTGGTTATACTTCTTTATCCATAGAAAATAAAAGAGAATACCCAGCATTATTACATAATAAAAGCTACGAAGAGCTTATGGTTATTTCTGACTTCTTATTATTCAAAGGCAATATAAAAATGTCTGGTGATTACAGGAAAAACAAGCACATAAAAAACAGACCAGAAAAAATAAATATTCAATTTAAAGACAATACCATTATTTGGGTTGATGATAAAAATAAAAAAATAGGATTCTCTAATAATAACATTGCAGAATTATTTGATATCGATGAAATAAATTCATTCTGTATTCAAAATATTTTACCCGCAAAAGGAAGTGGTGGTGCAACTCTAGAAATAATAACTGATACTAAAAAGTACAACCACCCTATTTTTTATGAAGCTTGTAATTACTTTGATAAATACGCTTTAAAAATAGAAGAGATAACAGGAAAAAAAGTAGTCTTCGGTAAAGAATACCATGATTGTTAAACGAAAAACTAAAACTCTTTCTATGCACTCTAAGTACTTTAAGATTATTATTTCCTTATTTTGCATTCTATAATCTACAGGATTATTAAATTTTCTTAAAAGAAAATAAATTTCAGAAAAAATGATGACTTTAACCGGTAAAAAAATAAACTTACGTGCTTTAGAACCTGAAGATTTAGACTTTCTCTATCAAATAGAAAACAACGAATCCTTTTGGGAAATTAGCCATACACAAACTCCTTTTTCTAAATTTATTCTAAGACAGTATTTAGAAAACGCACATTTAGATATTTTCGAAGCAAAACAATTACGCTTGTTAATTGAAGAGCCTGCCACAAAGCAACAACTCGGAATGATTGATTTGTTTGATTACAATCCGATGCATAAAAGAGCTGGAATTGGAATTTTAATTCATCCAGATTTTCAAAAACAAGGATTTGCAACAGAATCATTGTCAATATTAATTAAGTATGCTTTCTCCTATTTAAATGTACACCAACTGTATGCCAATATAACTACAGACAATTCTAAAAGTATCGCCCTTTTTAAAAAACACAGCTTCAAAGAAGTGGGTATAAAAAAAGATTGGATTTTATTCGAAGGAAAATTTAAAGATGAAGTTTTATTTCAGTTGATAAAAGACTAATTTTGCAATTCTAAAAAAAATCAAAAAAACATTGGGTAAAAAATTTATATACGCAGTTATTGCTACCGTTATATTTATTGGTGGAATTATAGGATACCAATACTATCAAAAAATATTTGGAAAATCGATTACAAAAGATACAGAACTTTTTATCTACTCTTCTGACAGCTTAATTGATGTGAAAGAAAAAATTTCTGATTTTTCTAAAAACACCAATACTTTTCTCTTAGTAGCTGCTAAGAAAAATCTTTCGAAACCAAAACCAGGTAGATATATTTTAAAAGAAGGAATGTCTAACAACGAGCTGGTTAACCTTTTAAGAAGTGGTAACCAAACACCTATAAAGTTGTCTTTTAATAACCAAGACACTTTAGAAAAATTAGCAGGAAGAATTGCAGAACAATTAGAAGCAGATTCAATCTCTCTGTTAAACTCATTTAAAGATAAAGATTTTTTATCAAAAAATAACTTGACAGAAAAATCTGTATTGCAAATTTTTGTACCTAATAGTTATCAATTTTATTGGACTACATCTGCAGAAAACTTTAGAGACAAAATTTTTGTAGAATACAATCGATTTTGGAATAAAAGCAGATTGCAAAAAGCAAAAGCTTTAGAATTATCTAAAGAAGAAGTGATCACTTTAGCTTCTATAGTTCAAAAAGAAACAGCAAAAAATATAGAAAGACCAATTGTTGCAGGTTTGTATTTAAATCGATTAAAAAAAGGTTGGCCTTTACAAGCAGATCCTACCATTATCTATAGCATTAAAGAAGTTAAAGGGCAAGATTATGTAGTAAAAAGAGTATTGACAGCAGATTTAGAAATAAATTCACCTTACAATACATATAAAAATAAAGGGTTACCACCTACGTTAATTTCTATGCCAGATATATCTTCAATTGATGGCGTTTTAAATGCAGAAAAGCACAACTACTTTTATATGTGTGCTAGTGTAGAAAAATTAGGATATCATGCTTTTGCAAAAACACTTTCTCAGCACAATAGAAATGCGGCTAAATATCATCAATGGATGAATAAGCAAAGCATTAATAGATAAACACTTACAAATTTAATCGTTGGGTTTGATTCGCAAAAAAAACATTTCTTTTTACCTCCTATTTATCTGCTCTATTTCTTTGTGTGCACAAAATTCATCATTTTATAAAAAATCTGATACTTTAAACACAAAAAGAAGAAACGCTATTATCCTAACCGAAAGTGCAATGGCTGGAGGCGCATTAATTGCTTTAAACCAACTTTGGTACAAAGATTACCCACGTTCTAGTTTTCATTTTAAAAATGATAATAATGATTGGAAACAAATGGATAAAGTAGGGCATTTTATGACCTCCTATTATATTGGTAAAGTAGGGATGCAAGCTTTAAATTGGGCTGGTGTCTCTAAAAAAAATCAATTAATTTATGGTGCAACCTCTGGTTTTGCTTTTTTAACAGCTGTAGAAGTGTTAGATGGTTTTTCTGAAGAATGGGGCGCATCACCTGGAGATATTCTTGCAAATGCTGCAGGTACAGGTTTGTTGGTTGGACAAGAATTACTTTGGAACGAGCAACGTATTACAGTAAAGTACTCTTTTCATCAAACAGACTTTGCAAAGCAACGACCAAATACCCTAGGTGAAAACTATTTACAACAAGCTTTAAAGGATTATAACGGACAAACTTATTGGTTATCTGCCAATATTTGGTCTTTTAACAAGAAAAGTTCATTTCCAAAATGGTTAAATGTTGCTTTAGGATATGGAGCCGAAGGCATGCTTTTTGGAAATTCAAACGCTGCAAACTCAACACTGCAAGATCCTTACAGACAATTCTACCTTAGTTTAGACCTCGATTTAACAAAAATAAAGACAAATTCGGAATTCTTAAAATCTGTCTTTTCTGTTGTTAACTTCATAAAAATTCCTGCTCCTACTCTTGAAATTAATACCAAAGGAGCTTTAACGTTTCATTATCTATATTTTTAATAAATTTTAACATATTGATTATCAGTATAATTAAATTTGGTTATACATTTGCACCCGCAAAACAGAAAGATTCAATTTATCAAAAAGTTTTTATTTTTAAGTATCATATTTTTAGGATTTATCAATGCAACTTCTATTGATAAAAAAATAGGTACTAACAACAAAGTTACTTTCCCTAAATTTATAGATTATAACATTCCTTATTTACAAAAGGACTTTGTGGGCTTTAAAGAAGCACTGGCTTTTAAAGAATCTCAAGGAAGCTATACCGTTGTAAACACATTAGGGTATTTAGGAAAATATCAATTTGGTAGAACTACGTTACAAAGATTTAAAATTTATAATACAGCAGCATTTTTAAAAGATCCAGAATTACAAGAGAAAGCATTTATAGCTTTGTGTAAAGTAAATAAATGGATTTTAAGAAAAGACATTAGACGTTCTGTAGGTAAAACCATAAACGGAATTAAAATTACCGAATCAGGTATATTGGCAGCGGCTCATTTAAGTGGTGCTGGTAACGTAAAAAAATACTTAAGAAGTAACGGAGTACAAGGTTTTTCTGATGCTTACGGATCTTCTATAAAGTCTTATCTAAGAAAATTTGGAGGTTATAATGTTTCTAACATTATAGCAGACCAAGACGCTACAATTGATAGTTAATATCCAAAATACAACTGTTATAAAAAAATAATCCTATTATTTTTTTAAATACAATAACCTGTAGTACGCGTAATTTCTTTTAAAACAAAATAACTTTCTAAAACACCAATATTTTCAATTTTAGAAAGTTTAAGTCTTACAAACTCGTGGTATTCATTTAGACTTCTTAAATTAATTTTTAAAAAAAAGTCAACTTTACCAGCCATATGGTAACACTCTTGTACTTCTTTTAAACTCTTAATTTGCTTTTCAAATTTATCTATAAAACCTTCATCATGGTACCTCAAAGAAACCATACAAATTGCTGTAATAGGAATATTTAGAAGGTCTTTATCTATAAGGGCAACATACTTTTTAATATACCCACGTTTCTCTAACCTTCTAATGCGCTCATATACAGGAGAAGGTGTTAAGTTTAATATCTCTGCGATTTCCTTTGTAGTTTTTTTAGAATCTTCTTGAAGAATTCTTAAAATATTCAAATCTATTTCGTCTATTTTTTCCATGTAAAGATAAAATTACTTTTTAGTTGGGTAGAAAACAGTACTTAAAAGCAATTAACGCTTATAAAACACTTATTAAAAGATAAAAATACTTATTTTTTAATTAAACTAAGTGTAATTAACTTTATAATTAATCAAACCTTTAATTTTATCTTTTTAAAAAAATAATTAAAGATGCATAAAGAAGTTATTTTAATAACTGGTTCTAGTGGTCAATTAGGCACAGTTCTCGCAGAAAAATTACAAGAAAAATACGGGATTGAAAATATTATAGCAACAGATTTAAGAAAAAACTCAACATTTAATGGGCTATTTGAAATTCTAGATGTTACAGATTACGAAGCCATAAAGGCAATTGTATTAAAATATAAAATTACTCAGATATACCATTTAGCAGCTATTTTATCTGCCAATGGAGAAAAAAATCCATTAAATACTTGGGACATAAACATGAAAACTTTTTTCAATGTTTTAGAAGTAGCTAGAATTCATAAAATAGATAAAGTGTTTTTTCCTAGCTCTATTGCAGTCTTTGGTAATAATATAGAACGTTTAAATACACCACAATTTTCTAACTTAACACCTTCTACAGTTTATGGAATTAGTAAAGTTGCTGGAGAAAATTGGGGAAAATATTATTTTGATAAATACGGTTTAGATGTACGTTCATTAAGATACCCAGGAATTATTGGCTATCAATCTTTACCAGGTGGTGGTACTACTGACTATGCAGTAGATATTTTTCATAAAGCAGTTAAGAATGAAAGTTTTGAATGTTTCTTAGATGCAGAAACGATGCTACCAATGATTTATATGGATGATGCTATTAGAGCCACTTTAGAATTAATGGATGCACCAAAAGAGAAAATAACGGTAAGAACCTCTTATAATATTTCTGGATTGAGTTTTAATCCAGATCAATTAGCAGCATCTATAAAAGAAGTATATCCTGATTTTAAAATAACATACTCGCCAGATTTTAGACAAGAAATTGCTAATTCATGGCCAATGAGTATAGCAGACACAGAAGCTAGAAAAGACTTTAATTGGAAACCAAAATTTAATATAAATTTACTGACAGAAGTTATGTTAAAAAATATAGCACTTAAATACAATAAGAACCTTATAAACTCATAAATACTATGTACGGAAAAATAAAAAATGATTTAAAAGAGGAGTTAGAAACAATAAAATCTAATGGTCTTTATAAAAATGAACGAATAATAACCTCTAAACAAGGTGCAAATATCAATACAACTAACCAAGACAATGTTTTAAACTTTTGCGCTAATAATTATTTAGGACTTGCTTCTCACCCAGATGTTATTGAAGCTGGAATTAATGCAATTAAAACTCATGGATTTGGTCTTTCATCTGTTCGTTTTATTTGTGGTACACAAGACATTCATAAAGAATTAGAAGAAAAAACTGCTGCTTTTTTAGGAATGGAAAACTGTATTTTATACGCAGCTGCTTTTGATGCAAATGGTGGGTTATTTGAACCTTTACTTTCTGCGGAAGATGCTGTTATTTCTGATGCATTAAACCATGCTTCTATTATTGACGGTATTCGTCTTTGTAAAGCAAAAAGATTTAGATACGCACATAATGATATGGAAGATCTTGAAGAACAATTAAAACAAACTTCTTCATCTCGACGTAGATTAATTGTTACAGACGGTTCTTTTTCTATGGATGGAACTATTGCTCAATTAGATAAAATTTGTGATTTAGCAGATAAATATGATGCTTTGGTTATGATAGATGAATGCCATTCTACTGGTTTTATTGGTGCAACCGGAAGAGGTGTGCATGAATACCACAATGTAATGGATAGAGTAGATATTATAACAGGAACTTACGGAAAAGCTTTAGGCGGTGCTTCTGGTGGATTTACAGCTGCAAGAAAAGAAATCGTTGATATTCTAAGACAAAACTCTCGTCCTTATTTATTTTCAAACACTTTGGCTCCGGCAATTGTAGGCGCTACATTAAAAGTACTAGATAAAATAACAAAATCTACCGATTTAAGAGACAAACTAGAAGAAAACACTTTGTATTTTAGGTCAGAAATGACAAATTCTGGTTTTAATATTGTAGAAGGTACACACCCAATTGTACCCATTATGCTTTATGATGCAAAAGTTGCACAAGAATTTGCAAAACTATTACTAGACGAAGGTATTTATGTAATTGGTTTTTTCTTTCCTGTTGTTCCTAAAGGAAAAGCAAGAATTAGAGTCCAGTTATCTGCAGCACATTCAAAAGAGCATATCGAAAAAGCGATTAAAGCTTTTGTAAAAATCGGAAAAAAATTAAATGTTATTTAATAAAGGAAAACTCTTTATTTAAGTGATAAAAACGAATAAAAAATCCCTTTAAAAAAGGGATTTTTTATTTATTCTATTTTTGACAAAAGCACTAGAAAAGGTTACTTTTTAATTGATTTATCTAAAACCTTACTTTCTGACTTATTATATCATAAAATTTTAATATCAATTTCAGACTAAATCAGACAAGGTAAAATCACTATTTATGAATAATAAAAATAGCTGGTTTTTTATGTAAATCTGGTTGTTGATGTTTCCAATCTTTAATCATCATGGTTTTAATGTATTCTGTTGGCAATGTAATATCTGCAGCAATACATAAATTAGTGGTAGGTGATAATGTCGCTTTTAAATCTGCCAACATTTTATCATTTCTATAAGGAGTCTCTATAAAAATTTGAGACTGGTTTTTATCTTGAGAAATTCTTTCTAACTCTTTAATTGTTTTTTTTCTATCATATTTATCAATAGGTAAATAACCATTAAAAGCAAAGTTTTGTCCATTCATACCAGAACTCATCATTGCCATAATAATTGACGATGGTCCAACCAAAGGAATTACACGAATATTATTTTCATGCGCTAACTTAACAATACTTGCACCAGG
This sequence comes from Polaribacter atrinae, assembly GCF_038023995.1. Classification (NCBI taxonomy): domain Bacteria; kingdom Pseudomonadati; phylum Bacteroidota; class Flavobacteriia; order Flavobacteriales; family Flavobacteriaceae; genus Polaribacter; species Polaribacter atrinae. The sequence goes on along the minus strand of NZ_CP150660.1, from coordinate 2,272 downwards.
ATCTGCAATTGCAGGCACACCAGCTTCAGACAATAAACCTACATTAATCCCTTCTTTACAAACATCTAAATATCTAGATGTCTCTAACTCTTCAGCATATTTATCTAAGAGCATTAAATTAAGTGAAGGTTGCGATTTTTTAGGTGAAATTTTCTTAATAAATCTTCTTGCTGATTTTTCATTTTCAACAATATAGTAATCAATCTGTTCAACTACTTTTTTAACCGATAAAGGCATTACTTCTAAAGGTTCTGTCTCTCCTAAAGTAGTGGGAATTAAATAAAGTTTACCAATCATTTTATAATTTTTTAGTGATGAGTTCACAAGCCTCATCTAACATTTTATACACATTTTCAAAACCTTCATTTCCGCCATAATATGGGTCTGGAACACTTAAGTTTTTAGTAGGATGTGTTTCATTTAAAATCATTCTTACCTTCTGCTCATCTGCTTTATGTCTTGCTAAAGAAAGTATGTTCTGATAATTACTATCATCCATCGCAAAAATAATATCAAACTCGTCAAAATCTTTTACAACAAACTTTCTTGCTCTTTGCTTAGTAATATCTATTCCATATTTTTTAGCAACTTCTATAGAGCGCTCATCTGGTAGTTTACCAATATGATATGCAGCAGTTCCAGCAGAATCAACAAAAACAGTATTGGAATTTACTTTAGATTTCAAAATCCCTTCTGCTAAAGGAGAACGACATATATTCCCTAAACAAACCATCAATATTTTATGCATAAAAATAATTTTTGATAAAAATAAGAAACAATTACGCTCTTAAAAAATTTAAGAGCGTAAAATTAAATATGAATAAGTTCTATGAAATTCTCTTTCTTAGAAAGTCAATTTTTTAGTTAAATCGTCTACGTACTTCTTAAATTGCTTATCAGTTTCTGTTAAGTTATCTACAGTTTTACAAGCATGTAATACTGTTGCATGATCTCTTTGCCCAATTTGATTACCAATACTTGCTAAAGACGTTTTAGTTAATCTTTTAGCAAAAAACATTGCTAATTGGCGTGCTTGTACAATATGACGTTTACGTGTTTTAGATTGTAAAGTAGCCACATCCATATCAAAATATTTAGAAACTTCTTTCTGAATATAATCTATAGAAACTTCTTTTTTAGTATTTTTCACAAACTTGTCTACAATCTGTTTTGCCAATTCTACAGAAAACTCTCTTCTGTTAAAAGAAGCTTGTGCAATCATAGAAATAACAACACCTTCTAATTCTCTAACGTTAGATTTTATATTTTTTGCAATATATTCTACAATATCTTCTGGCATTTCTACACCATCTCTGTACAATTTATTTTGTAAAATAGAAATTCTAGTTTCGTAATCTGGCGCTTGTAACTCAGCAGACAATCCCCATTTAAAACGAGATAATAAACGCTGTTCTATATCTTGCATGTCTACAGGTGCTTTATCCGAAGTTAAAATTACCTGTTTTCCATTTTGATGTAAATGGTTAAAAATATGGAAGAATACATCTTGTGTACCAGCTTTACCTGACAAGAATTGTACATCATCTATAATTAAAACATCTACCATTTGATAGAAATGAATAAAATCATTTCTTGTATTTGATTTTACAGAGTCTATAAACTGTTGTGTAAATTTTTCTGAAGAAATATATAATACAGTCTTATCTGGATATTTATCTTTAATATCTACCCCAATAGCGTGTGCTAAATGTGTTTTACCTAGTCCAACACCTCCATAAACTAATAATGGATTAAATGAAGTTCCACCAGGTTTGTTAGCAACTGCCATACCCGCAGAACGCGCCAACCTATTAGAATCTCCTTCTATAAAGTTTGCAAAACTATAATTAGGGTTTAATTGAGATTCTATTTTTACTTTTTGCAATCCTGGAATTACAAAAGGATTTCTTAATTCTCTTTTATTAGATTCTAAAGGAACCGTTACTCTTTGTGGTTTTAAAGGATCTCTATTAGAACTCGGAATTTTAACAATTTGCGGTCTATTACTGCTATAATTGTTTTCCATTTTTACATCGTAAATCAATTTAGCATCATTGCCTAATTGTCTTACCAACGCAACCCTTAATAGCTTGATATAATGTTCTTCTAACCACTCATAAAAAAATTTACTAGGCACTTGAATTGTCAATGCTTCTCCTGAAATTTTTACCGGTTTTATTGGCTCGAACCAAGTTTTATATGCTTGCGGCTTTATGTTATCTTTTATAAAGGACAAACATTCATTCCAAACTGAATCAGCATTTACAATCAT